>JAEXEM010000403.1 GCA_023401045.1 Actinomycetes bacterium | reverse complement strand
GCGCTCGACCGCGACCTGGCCGCGCACGGCGTCGACGCGCGGGTCGGCCCACGTCCAGCGCGCCCGCACCGGCAGGTCGAGGACGACCGTCCCGCCCGCCGCCGGACCGGCGACCGTCAGGTAGCCGGGGGAGGCGCCGACCGTCGACCCGTCCGCGAGCGTGGTCCGCGCACCCTCGGCCCAGGACGGCACCCGCAGCGTGAGCGACCACGAGGTGGGCGCCGCGACCGCCCGGACGACGACCCGCCCGTCGTGCGGGTAGCCCGTCGCCACCTCGAGGACGAGCGGCTCGCCGCCGACCTGCGTGCGGACGACGGACGGTGCGTACTGGTGGAGCTGGAGACCGCCCTCGTCGACCGTCGCCAGGTAGCTCGCGAGCGACGCGACGGTGCGCGTGACGTTGGTCGGGCAGCACGAGACCGCGAAGAACGGTGCCCGCAGGCTCGACGCCGCGCGCGGGCTCACCTCGTCGGCCGCGACCTCGCGGCCGGGGGTGCGCTGGTGCAGCGTGTTCGTGTAGTAGAACGCGCGACCGTCCTGCGCCGGCGACGTCGCGACGACGTTGTAGAGCGCCCGCTCGACGGCGTCCGCGTGGCGCGGGTCGCCGCTCTGGAGCAGGAGGCGGTGGTTCGTCATGACCGACGCGATGCCGGCGCACGTCTCGGCGTAGGCGCGGTCCGGCGGCAGCTCGAAGTCCGCCCCGAACGACTCGCCCTCGTGGTGGGCCCCCATCCCGCCGGTGAGGTAGGTGCGACGCGCGAGCGTCGTGAGCACCTGGGTCGTCACGGCGGCGAGCAGCTCGTCGTCGCCGTCCTCCACGGCGAGGTCGGCCGCCGCGGAGGCGAGGTACAGCGCGCGCACCGAGTGCCCGGCGAGGACGGTCGCCTCACGGACCGGCACGTCGTCCTGGAAGTAGGCGGGGCCGAAGTCGATCTCGCCGAGCACGCCGTGCCCGCGGCGCTCGACGAAGAGCCGTGCCTGGTCGAGGTAGCGGCGCTCACCGGTGACGCGGTACAGCTCGACGAGCGCGACCTCGATCTCCGGGTGCCCGCACACGCCCTGCTGCGGGCCGTCCGCACCGAACTCGCGGCACACGAGGTCGGCGGCGCGCATCGCGACCCGGACGAGCTCGTCGTCGCCGTGGGTCCGGGCGCGGGCGACGCCGGCCTGCACGAGGTGGCCGATGCAGTAGAGCTCGTGCCCCCACTCGAGGTCCGACCAGCGCGGACGCTGCCCGGGCCGGCCGAACATCGTCGAGATGTAGCCGTCGGGCTCCTGCGCGGCCGCGACGCGTGCCGTCAGCGCCCGCAGCCGCCGGTCGAGGTCGGCGTCGCCGGTGCGCCCCACCTCCCACGCCATCGCCTCGAGCAGCTTGTACGTCTCGGAGTCGGAGAACTCCCGGCCCTTGCGGTCGAGCGGCAGGCGGCCCTCGACGGCGGCGTCGAAGTTGCCGATCCAGCCGAGCCGCTCGAGCCAGCCCTCGACGTGGTCGATCATCGTCGTCGCGTTGAGCCGCTGGAGGTCGCCCCAGAAGCCGCCGGTGATCGTCACCTCGTCGAGGCCGAGCGGGTGCCACAGGGCACGGGAGGGGGCGACCGGCCGACCGTGGTCGTGGGGACCGACGCGCGGGTCGAGGGTGTCGGACGAGGGCATGACGCACTCCGGTGGTGACTCGGTCCGGCCGTGGCCGGGTGGGGCTGGTGTGGCGGGGGCGGGCGGTGCTACTTGACGGCGCCGACCGTGAGCCCGTCCTTGAGCTGGCGGTACGTGAGGCTGAAGACGACGAGGATGGGGACCGACGTCAGCACGGCGAGCGCCATGAGGCCGGGCCAGTTGATGCCGAACGCCGAGACCTGCTGCGCGAGCAGCGCGCTCAGCGGGTAGCGGCCGGGGGTGAGGTAGAGGTTGACCGCGTAGAGGAACTCGCCCCACGCGAGCAGGAAGATGAGCGTGCCGACGGTGAAGAGCCCGTTGCGGGCGACCGGCAGCGCGACCGACCAGAAGCTGCGGAACATCCCCGCACCGTCGATCGCCGACGCCTCCTCGAGCGAGGGCGGCACCGAGCGGAAGAACGGGCGCAGCAGCAGCGTCGCGAACGGCGAGAGCAGCGCGGCGTCGGCGAGCACGACCGCGAGCGTCGTGTCGAGGATGCGCCACCCGCTGAACACCTGGAACAGCGGGATGACGTTGGCCGTCTGCGGCATCATCTGCAGGACGATGAGCAGCCCCAGCCCGAGGGTGGGCAGCCACCCGGTGGTGCGGGCCAGCCCGTACGCCGCCGGCACCGCGACGAGCAGGACGATGGCGGTCGCGCCGACGGCGATGGTCGCCGACTGCGCGAGCGCCCGCCACAGCTCGGGGGTGAGGGCGTCGGCGTACGCGTCGAGCGTGGGGGTGAAGAGGAACGTCGAGCCGCGGTCGAACACGTCCGCCGAGCTCTTGAGCGACGTGACGACGATCCAGAGGATCGGCACCCCGTACATGAGGGTGAGCAGGGCCTTCGTCGCCACGGCGACCGGGCCGGCCTTGATCTCGTTCATCCGTGCGCCTCCTCCTTGCGGATGCTGCGGGCGTAGAGCACCGCGAGCACGAGGACACCGGCGACGGCGACGACCGAGGTCGCGGCACCGAGCCCGTAGTCGTATCGGACGAACGCCTGGAGGTAGCCGAGGAACGGCAGGGTGTTCGTCGCGGTGCCGGGGCCGCCGTACGTCATGACGTAGATGAAGTCGAAGCTCCGCAGCCCGTAGACGAGCGTGAGGATGAGCAGCACGAGGGTCGTCGGGCGCACCGACGGGACCATGATGTGCCGCACCTGCTGGGACTTCGTCGCGCCGTCGAGCTGCGCGGCCTCGAACACCTCGGGGTCGATGGTGAGCAGCGCGGCCCGGTAGACGAGCGCGTTGAACGGGATGACCGCGAACGCGTTGACGAACGCGACCGACAGCAGCGCCCAGCGCTGGTCGTAGAGGAAGGGGGCGGGGGTGTCCCGCAGCCCCGTGCCGAGGAGCACGGTGTTGACGAGGCCGTCGTTGGCGAGCAGGAACTTCCACACCGAGCCGTTGACGACCGGCGGCAGCGCCCAGACGAAGACCATGAGCGCGAGGAGCGCGCCGGACCAGCGGCCCGACGTGCGCAGCGCGATGGCCCCGCCGAGCCCGAGAGCCATGCCGAGCACGGTGACGACGACGACGAACCCCACCGTGCGCCACAGCGCGGACGTCGTCTCGCCGGACGCGAGCCCTGCGGTGAAGTTGTCGAGCCCGACGAACGCCCACCCGGCGTTGAGCGTGCGGGCGGTGACGTCGGAGAAGGCCATCCGCAGCAGCGTGAGCAGCGGGTAGATGCTCAGCGCGCCGAGGAACAGCGCGGCCGGCAGGAGGAAGACGAGACGGCGCTGCGGTGCGTGCAGCCGTCTACGGCCCGGGACCGGGCGGGTGGTGGCCCGCCCGGTCGGCGGTGCGGTCGTGGTGGTCATGAGGACCTCCGGGTCGAGGTCGCGCCGCCGACCGGGCGCGGCCGGGTGGGTCAGTCGAGCAGGGTGGCGAGGGCCGCGACCGCGTCCTCGGCGGCCTGCTGCGGCGACTTCTGCCCGCCGATGGCCGCGCTCCACGCCTGGCCGACCGTCAGCTGCACGTCGGCGACGGCGGCCGGCGGCACGGCGGGCGAGGGGTAGGACGCACCGAACCGGGTGATGGTCTGCGCGAACGGGTCGAGCAGCGCGTTGCCGGTGACGACGTCCGCCTCGGCCGCGTCGGCGCGCGAGGGCAGCGAGCCGACGATCTCCGGGGCGAGGAGCTGGCCCTCGGCGTCGAGGTAGGTCGCCGCGAGGTACTCCCACGCGAGGTCGGGGTTCTTGCTGAACGCGCCGATGCCCTGGCCCTCGCCGCCGAGGTAGACCCCGCCGTCCGCCGACAGGGGCAGCGGGACGACGCCGTACTCGAACTGCGCGTCCGAGGCGGCGGTGCCCATCTGCCAGTTGCCGTTGGCCGCGAACGCCGAGCGCCCGGCCGCGAACTGCTGGAACGGCACCGTCTGGTCCCAGGTGACGGCCTCCTGGCTGAGCCAGCCGTTCTCGACCCACGAGCGCACCCGGGTCAGGCCTGCGGCGAGCGCGTCGACCTGCGGGTCGTCGTACGTGAAGCCCTCCGAGGAGATCCACGGGTAGGCCTGCCACTCGCCCTGCGACTGCGGCAGGCCCGAGAGGGTGATGCCGCCGTAGCCGGCGGCCGCGGCCTTCGACATGGCGTCCTCGAGCTCGTCCATCGTCGTGGGCGGCTCGACGCCGATCTCGCCGAGGATGTCGGCGTTGTACCAGAGGCCGAGGAGGTTGACGTAGCCCTGGACGGCGTACGTCGTGCCGTCGAGGGAGTGGACGACCGACTCGGGGAGCTGGTCGGCGTCGGCGAACCCGGCCCAGTAGTCGTCGAGCGGGGCGAGTGCGCCGCCGAGGGCGAGGGTCGCGGCGTCGGCGCCGTTGAAGACGACGACGTCGGGGCCGGTCTTCGCACCTGCGGCGGAGACGAGCTTGGAGTTCATCTGGTCGTAGGGGACGAAGACGTTCTCGACGGTGACGCCGTCCTTCGCCTCCTCGAAGGCGGCGGCGTACTCGTCCATGAGTCGCACCTGGTTGGGGTCGGAGAAGTAGTGCCAGACCGTGACGGTGCCGCCGCCGGTCCCACCGGACGAGCCCTCGGTCGGGTCGGCCGCGCCGCCGGCGCCGGTGCCGCCCGAGCAGGCGGCGAGCAGCAGGCCGCCGGCCGCGAGGAGCGAGGTGAGCGCCAGCCTGGGGCGGCGAGGAGTGGGCCGTGCGTCGTTGCCGTTGATGTCCATCAACCGGGCTCCTGTGGTCGGGACGGTCGGCGTCGGTGGGGGTCCCGGGCCGTGGCCGTCGTCGTCGTCGTGCCGGTCGCCCGTCGCCGCCACGCTGCGGCGGGCCGGTGTCACCACCGTCGGTCGAAAGTGACCGAAAACCGTTTCGGGACGCTAGCACTGCAAATCCGGGGTGGTCAACCGTGACGGGTTTCGCGATTTTCGGGCATGATGTGGGGCAGTCGTGGTGCGGGGCACCCGCTGGGCGCAGCACCGGGACGGGGACGGAGGCACGATGACGAGCGACAGCAGGGTTCGACCCGTGACGCTGCGCGAGGTCGCGCAGCTCGCCGGGGTCTCGGTGGCGACGGCCTCGAAGGCGCTCAACGGCAAGGCCGACGTCCACCCCGAGACGCGGCGCCGTGTCCAGGAGGTCGCCGAGCGGCTCTCCTTCACCCCCAACTCCCTGGCGCGCGCCATCACGGCGGGGCAGACCGGCACGGTCGGCCTGCTCACGCACGACCTCGAGGGCCGGTTCAGCCTGCCGATCCTCATGGGGGCCGAGGACGCGTTCGGCGCCGGGCGCACCTCGGTGTTCCTCTGCGACGCCCGGGAGGACGCGATCCGCGAGCAGCACCACCTGCGGGCGCTGCTCGGGCGCCGGGTCGACGGCATCATCGTCGTCGGCTCGAAGACCGACCCCCGGGCGTCGCTCGGCCCGGACGTGCCGGTCCCGGTCGTCTACGCCTACGCCCCCTCGCAGGACCCGCGGGACGCCTCGGTCGTGCCCGACAACGTCACCGCGGGCCGGCTCGCGACCGAGCACCTCCTCACGCTCGGCCGCACGCGCATCGCGCACGTCTCGGGCGACCCGACGTACGTCGCCGCCCAGGACCGTGCCACGGGGATCACGCAGGCGCTCGCCGACGCCGGGCTCGAGCAGGTGGGCCCGACGCGCTTCGGTTCGTGGAGCGAGGCGTGGGGCAGGGCGGGCGCCGCCGCCGCGCTCGACGCGGACCCACGGGTCGACGCCGTCGTCGCCGGCAGCGACATGATCGCGCGTGGCGTGCTCGACACCCTGCGCGAGCGCGGCGTCGACGTGCCGGGCGACGTGGCCGTCATCGGCTTCGACAACTGGGAGCCGATGGTCGCCGGCGCGCGGCCGGCGCTCACGAGCGTCGACATGCGGTTCGAGACGATGGGGCGCCGCGCCGCCACCCGGCTGTCGAACCTCGTCGCCGGCGGGACCGAGGAGGGCGTCGAGACGGTCGAGCCCCGGGTCGTCGTCCGCGGCTCGACGAGCGCCTGACCCCGGCCGCGTACCCTGGTCGGGTGCGCTGCGGGTACCACGACGCGGGGGTGTGCGGCTCCTGCACCCTCATCGCGCAGCCGTACCCGCAGCAGGTCGACGACCAGCTCCACCGGGTGCGCACCGCGCTCGGGGACCCCGCCGGGGTCGCCTGGCTGCCGACCGTGACGAGCACCGAGGCGGGGTTCCGCAACAAGGCGAAGATGGTCGTCGGTGGCACCGTCGAGGCCCCGACGCTCGGCATCCTCGACGCCCACGGGCTCGGCGTCGACCTCCAGGGGTGCCCGCTGTACCCGGATGCGCTCTCGGCGGCCTTCGCGCCCCTGGCAGCCTTCGTCACCGAGGCCCGCCTCGAGCCCTATGACGTGCCGGACCGCCGCGGCGAGCTCAAGCACCTCATCGTCACCGTCTCGCCCGACGGCGAGCTCATGGTGCGGTTCGTGCTGCGCAGCACCGAGGCGCTCGCGCGCATCCGCAAGCACCTGCCGTCCCTGCAGTCCGCGCTGCCGTCGCTCGTCGTCGCCTCCGTCAACGTCCAGCCCGCGCACGCCGCCGTCCTCGAGGGCGACCGCGAGATCCTGCTGACCGACCGCTCGACGCTGCGGATGCGGGTCAACGGCCTCGACCTGCACCTGCGGCCGCGCTCGTTCTTCCAGACGAACACCGACGTCGCCGCCGCGCTCTACCGGCAGGCCGTCGCGTGGGCCGACGAGGCGGAGGTCGCCACGGCGTGGGACCTCTACTGCGGCGTGGGCGGCTTCGCGCTCCACCTCGCGCGGGACGGCCGGGAGGTCGTCGGGGTCGAGACGAGCGCCGAGGCCGTCGCGAGCGCCGAGCACACCGCCCGCGACGCCGGCCTGCCCGGCACCCGGTTCGTCGCCGGGGACGCGACCGCCTTCGCGCTCGCCGCGGCCGACGTCCCCGACCTCGTCGTCGTCAACCCGCCGCGACGAGGTCTCGGCGAGCCGCTGAGCCGGTGGCTCGAGGGCAGCGGCGTGCCGCGCGTCCTCTACTCGTCGTGCCACAGCGGGTCGCTCGCACACGACCTCGCGCAGATGCCCTCGCTGCGGCCGGTCCGCGCGCAGGTGCTCGACATGTTCCCGCACACCGGGCACCACGAGGTGCTCACGCTGCTCGAGCGGCGCTGACCACCCGCCCGCGCCGAGGGTGGCGGGTCCGCGCGGACGCGTCGCCGCCGAGCCGCTGCCGACGCGTCAGGCGAGCGCCTCCGCGAGCAGCCGCAGCGTCTGCT
>JAEXEM010000370.1 GCA_023401045.1 Actinomycetes bacterium | reverse complement strand
GGCCGGCGGGCGCCGTGGCGCCGCGGGGCGGTGGACCGCGCGGGCTCGCCAGCCGACGAGCGAGCGCAGCACGTACTGGAGGATGCCGCCGTTGCGGTAGTAGTCCGCCTCGCCGGGGGTGTCGATGCGCACGACGGCGTCGAACTCGACGACCGAGCCGTCACCCTTCGTCGCGGTCACCGTGACGGTGCGCGGCGTCGTGCCCTCGTTGAGCGCGGTGACGCCTGAGATGTCGAACGTCTCGGTGCCGTCGAGGCCGAGGGAGTCGGCCGACTCGCCCTCGGGGAACTGCAGCGGCAGGACGCCCATCCCGATGAGGTTCGAGCGGTGGATGCGCTCGAAGCTCTCGGTGATGACGGCACGGACGCCGAGCAGGCGCGTGCCCTTGGCCGCCCAGTCGCGCGACGAGCCCGAGCCGTACTCCTTGCCACCGAGGACGACGAGCGGGACGCCCGCCTCCTGGTAGGCGACCGAGGCGTCGTAGATCGTCGTCTGCTCACCGGTGAGGTGGTTGACGGTGAAGCCGCCCTCGACACCCGGCACGAGCTGGTTGCGCAGCCGGATGTTGGCGAAGGTGCCGCGGATCATCACCTCGTGGTTCCCACGGCGCGAGCCGTACGAGTTGAAGTCGCGACGCTCGACGCCGTGCTCGGCCAGGTAGAGACCGGCCGGCGAGTCCGCCTTGATCGACCCCGCGGGGCTGATGTGGTCGGTCGTCACCGAGTCGCCGAGCTTGGCGAGCACGCGCGCCCCGGAGATGTCCGTGACGGGCTCCGGCGTCGCACCCATGCCCTCGAAGTACGGGGGCTTGCGGACGTAGGTCGACTCGGCGTCCCACGCGAACGTGTCACCCTCGGGCGTCGGCAGCGAGCGCCACCGGTCGTCCCCTGCGAACACGTCGGCGTAGTCGGACTCGAACATCTTGCGGTCGATCGACGCGTCGATCGTCGCCTGGACCTGCTCCGCGGACGGCCAGATGTCGCGCAGGAAGACCGGCTCGCCGGCCTCGGTGGTGCCGAGCGGCTCGTTCTCGAAGTCGAAGTCCATCGACCCGGCCAGCGCGTACGCGATGACGAGCGGCGGCGACGCAAGGTAGTTCATCTTGACGTCGGGGTTGATGCGGCCCTCGAAGTTGCGGTTGCCCGAGAGCACCGAGACGACCGACAGGTCGTGCTCGTTGACCGCCGCGGAGATCTCGTCCGCGAGCGGGCCGGAGTTGCCGATGCACGTCGCGCAGCCGTAGCCGACGAGGTGGAAGCCGAGCTTCTCGAGGGCGGGCCACAGGCCGGCCTTCTCGTAGTAGTTGGTGACGACCTGCGACCCCGGGGCCATCGAGGTCTTCACCCACGGCTTGGACGACAGGCCCTTCTCGACCGCGTTCTTCGCGAGCAGCGCGGCGGCGAGCATGACGGAGGGGTTCGAGGTGTTCGTGCAGCTCGTGATCGAGGCGATGACGACGTGCCCGTGGTCGAGCTCGGTCGTCGTGCCGTCCGCGAGCGTGACGGGCACGCGCTTGTGCGGGCGGCGCGCGGCGTCGCCGTTCGGCACGTGCGCGGGCTCGTCCGAGGTGTCCTCGTGCTCACCGGCGGCGATCGGGTCGGAGGCCGGGAACGTCTCGGCGACCGACTCGTCGAGGCCGGTGAACGGCGCCGCCTCGTCGTCGGACACGTAGTCGAGGATCGACGTCGCGAACGACTCCTTGGCGTCCGAGAGCTCGATGCGGTCCTGCGGGCGCTTCGGGCCGGCGATCGACGGGACGACCGTCGAGAGGTCGAGCTCGAGGTACTCGGAGTAGACCGGCTCGACGTAGCCCGCGCGCGAGGGGTCGTGCCACAGGCCCTGCTCCTTGGCGTACGCCTCGACGAGGGCGAGCTGCTCCTCCGAGCGGCCGGTGAGCCGCAGGTAGTCCATCGTCACGCCGTCGATCGGGAAGATCGCGGCGGTCGAGCCGAACTCCGGGCTCATGTTGCCGATGGTCGCGCGGTTCGCGAGCGGGACGGACGCGACGCCGTCGCCGTAGAACTCGACGAACTTCCCGACGACGCCGTGCTGGCGCAGCATCTGGGTGATGGTGAGGACGACGTCCGTGGCCGTGACGCCGGCGGGGATCTCGCCGGTGAGCTTGAAGCCGACGACGCGCGGGATGAGCATCGAGACCGGCTGGCCGAGCATGGCGGCCTCGGCCTCGATGCCGCCGACGCCCCAGCCGAGCACGCCGAGGCCGTTGACCATCGTCGTGTGCGAGTCGGTGCCGACGCAGGTGTCCGGGTACGCCTTGCCGTCGCGGACCATGACGACGCGTGCGAGGTACTCGATGTTGACCTGGTGGACGATGCCGGTGCCCGGGGGGACGACCTTGAAGTCGTCGAACGCCGTCTGGCCCCAGCGCAGGAACTGGTAGCGCTCGAAGTTGCGCTCGTACTCGAGCTCGACGTTGCGCGCGAAGGCGTCGCGGCGGCCCGCCACGTCGATCTGCACCGAGTGGTCGATGACGAGCTCGGCGGGCGCGAGCGGGTTGATGCGCGACGGGTCGCCGCCGAGGTCGCCGACCGCCTCGCGCATCGTCGCGAGGTCGACGACGCAGGGCACGCCGGTGAAGTCCTGCATGATGACGCGCGCAGGCGTGAACTGGATCTCGGTGTCGGGCTGCGCCTGCGGGTCCCAGCCGGCGAGCGCGCGCACGTGGTCGGCGGTGATGTTCGCACCGTCCTCGGTGCGCAGCAGGTTCTCCGCCAGGATCTTCAGGCTGTACGGCAGCCGCTCCACGCCGGGGACGGCGGCGAGCCGGTAGATCTCGTACGAGGCGTCACCGACCTCGAGCTGTCCCTTGGATCCGAAGCTGTCGACGCTGCTCACAGGTGCTCCTTCACTGGCGAGTGTCCGGGCGGTCGGACCCGGCGCTGCGCGGCCCGCGGACCAGCCTAGGACCGGCACCCGGCTGCGGGTGCCACGTCCGGGTCCGGCGGGCGCACGGCGCACCCTGCGCCCTGCGGGGCGCGCGGTCGCACGGCACATATCTTGATGTCGAGATACATGCTACCCCGTGCGCTCCCCCGCGCGCACGCACGACACACGTGGGGCGGCCCGTCGCCGGGCCGCCC
>JAEXEM010000343.1 GCA_023401045.1 Actinomycetes bacterium | reverse complement strand
GGCCCGGACCGGCCGCCGGCTCCGCGGAGGCCTCGACCTCGACGCCCTGCTCCGACCCCACCGCCGCGGGGGCGTCACGCACCGCGGCGGCACCGACCAGCCCACCCTCACCCCCGACGACCAGCGCACCCGTCCCTCGCACCGCCCGCCGCGCCGCCACCGCGCCGTACCCGACGAGCACCGCCGCTCCGAGCACGGTGACGACGACGGTGAGCGTCCGGCTCGACGCGAGGACCGTGCCCACGCCCGCGGCGCCGACCGCGATGAGGACGAGGTCGCTCAGCGCGCAGATCGCGACGACGAGCCCGACGTGCTCGCGGCGCAGGCCCTGGCGCAGCACGTGGGCGTTCTGGGCGCCGATGGCGACGATGAGGGCGAGGCCGAACCCGAGGCCGGCGAGGAGCGAGGACCACACGACGTCGACGCTAGGCGTCCTCGTGGCGATCAGTACAGCGAATGTTCCTCGCGGACCGTTAGCGTGGCTTCATGACCGACGTCGACCTCGACCGGCTGCGGGCGCTTGCGGCGGCGGCCGAGCTCGGCACGTTCGAGGCGGCCGCCCGCGCCCTGCACGTCACACCCTCGGCGGTGAGCCAGCGGATCAAGGCGCTCGAGCAGTCCGCCGGTGCGGTGCTGCTGCGGCGCGAGCGCCCGGTGCGCCCGACGTCGGCCGGGGAGCCGCTCGTCCGGCTGGCCCGGCAGCTCGAGGCGCTCACCGCCGAGGCCACCGCCCACCTCACGTCCGGAGCCCGCACCCCGCGCGTGACGCTCGCCGTCAACGGCGACTCCCTGACGACGTGGATGCTGCCGGCGCTCGCGCCGCTCGCCGACCGGTACGCCGTGCAGATGGTCCGCGAGGACCAGGACCGGTCCGCCGAGCTGCTGCGCGACGGGTCCGTCATGGCGGCGGTCACCGCCCGGCCGGCGCCGGTGCAGGGCTGCACGTCGGAGCCACTCGGGGTCATGCGGTACCGGCCGAGCGCGTCGCGCGACCTCGCCGCGCGCTGGTTCGCGGACGGCGTGACCGCGGAGGCTCTCGCGTCGGCCCCCGTCGTCGTGTTCGACGCGGACGACCGGCTGCAGGACCGCTGGCTGCGCCGCCGGCGCGTCGACCCGGACCGCCCGCCGCGCCACCTCGTGCCCGCCTCGGCGGACTTCGCGACAGCCGTCCGTCTCGGGTTCGGGTGGGGCATGCTGCCCGAGCTCCAGGTGGGTGACGACCCCGGCCTCGTCACGCTCGGCGACGACGTCGTCGACGTGCCGCTGCACTGGCAGCAGTGGTCGGTGCGCACCGCCGCGCTCGACGCGGTGGCCTCGGCGGTGAGGGTGGGCGCCCGGGCGGCCCTCCTCCGGCCCGGGCGCCCGTCGTCCGCGGTCCGTCAAGCGGGGCGGAACGGGTGGGAGGCGAGCAGCACGCCCGCCGGGTCGTAGCGCCGCGAGACCTCGCCGAGGCGCGTGACGACGTCCTGCGGGTAGGTGCGCTCGGCCCAGGCACGGTCGTGACCGGGGACGAAGTTCGGCAGCGCACCGGGGCGGGTCCACGGCGCGAGCCCGTCGAGGATGCGACGGGCGTCGGCGCGCACCGGCTCCGCAGCGTGCGCAGGAGCGATGCCGACCATGAAGAGGCACCACGTCGCGGAGCGCCCCGGCACGGCGTCCGGCACGGCCGGGACCTGCGCCGCGGCACCGCCGAGGTGGCGCACCTCGACGACGTTCTGGACGCACGCGGCGCCGCTGCCGACGAGCTCGAGGAAGCGCTCGACCGCCTCCGGGCCGAGGTCCTCGAGCAGCGCGTGGGTGTCGTGGAAGGGCGTCCGGCCCCCGGGGTCGTTGTGGATCTCCCCGATGCGGGAGTACGGCATGACCTCGACGGTGTCGGCGACGGGTGCCGCGAGCGCGCGCATCGGTGCGAGCACCTCCGCGCCCTCCTGCGGGTCCCCCGTCCACCCGAAGCGCACCGAGACCGTCGTGCGCCCGGCGAGGAACGGCGGGATGCCGGGTGCCTCCGGCAGCCGCATGACCGCGAGGGACGTCGTCGCGGCGAGCGGCGTCTGCGGGGCCCAGGCCGCCCACGCCTCGACCACCCGGTCGACGTCCTCCTCGCCGTGGACGAGGGTGCCGCCGTAGATCTCCGGCTGGTCGAGCAGGTCGAGCTCGACGGAGGTGACGACACCGAGCGCACCGCGCCCGCCGCGCAGCCCCCAGAAGAGGTCGGGCTCGTCCGTCGCCGTCACGCGCCGCAGCACCCCGTCGCCCGTCACCACGTCGAACGCCCGCACCCGGTCCGACGAGATGCCGAGCGAGCGGGCGAGCGGGCCGTGCCCGCCGCCGGTGAGGTAGCCGACGACCCCGACCCCGGGTGCCGCACCCGTCACGGGCGCCAGCCCGTACGGTGCCGCGGCCTCGACGACGGCCTTCCAGCGCACGCCGGCGCCCACGTGGGCCGTGCCGAGCGCGGGCAGCACGGTGAGCTGGTCGAACGCCGTCGTCGAGAGCAGCAGCGCGCCCTCGAGCGACGCCGACGCGCCGTGCCCCGTGGCCTGCACGGCGACGGGGACGCCGTGCTCCCCCGCGACCCGGACGACGTGCGCGACCTCCTCGGGCGTGCGCGGCACCGCGACGAGCAGCGGGGTGCGCACGAGCTCGGTGTCCATGGCGACGGTGAGCTCGTCGTACCCCGGTGACCCGGGCAGGTGCACGGGCACGTCCCCGAGGTCCGCGACGAGGGCGGTCACGTCGTCTCCGGGAGGCGCGCTGCCTGCTGCCGCGTCGGCGCCGGCCCGTGCGCCGACCTGTGGCTGCCCGTCCTCCATGGTGTCCTCCGTCCGTCAGGTGCCGGGACCGAGGAGGCGCGACCGCCGCCGGTGATACGACCCGATCGGGTGGTCCCTCGACCGCCCGCCCCCTCACGGCCAGTGTGTCGCCGTCGTCGGGCGTGGCGCGACCCCCTGAGGGTGTCCGGATTGTCGGACCCCGGGGTTACGTTCGAGATCCCCGGCACCTCTGGAACCGCACCGATGGAGGAGACATGGCACACGGCGACATCACGCACATCGACATCCCCGTGTCCGACACGGCACGTGCGTCGGCGTTCTACTCGACGCTCTTCGGCTGGGACGTGCAGGAGTACCCCGGCTTCGAGGGGTACCCGATGTGGCAGGCCCCCAACAAGGTGAGCGGCGGCGGGCTGGCCCCGCGCTCGGAGGACTTCACGGTGCCGCGCAGCTACGTCGAGGTCGACTCGATCGAGAACGTCCTCGCCCAGGTGCCCGGCCTCGGCGGGCAGGTGCGGATGCCTCGCACCGCCATCGACGAGACGAGCTGGTACGCGTCCTTCGTCGACCCCGACGGCAACGAGATCGGCCTGTTCGAGGGCCGCACGAGCGGGGGCTCCTGACGGCGGCCGTGCCGGTCGCGGTCCCGTCAGGGTCGCAGCGGCAGCACGAGCCGCGTGACGTTCGCGGACGGGTCACCGCCGGGCTCGGGGTCGGTGACGTACTCCTCCCAGAAGTCGCCACGCCCGTCGGTGCCGGTCGCCGCGCGGGCCCGCTCGACCTGCTCCCACGCCCCGGGCAGCTCGTCGTACGGGCCGGAGTGCGTGGTGACGAGCGCAGGCCCGCCCGGCAGCTCGACCACCGTCACCTCCCCCGAGGTCGCGCCGGGCGCGGCGTCGACGACGAACCCCGCGGTGAGGTCGACCGTCCCGGTCGGCATGCGGTGGTACCAGCCGACGGCGGGACCGACGACCGTCCACCCCGCCTGCGCAGCAGCGCGACCGACGTCGCGGTAGGCGCGGTCGTAGAGCTCCCGCAGACCGGCCATGGGCACGGTCGCACGGACACCCGCGAGGCTCACGGTCGGGACGACGACACGGGTGGTCTCCATCGGTTCCTCATGCGGTGCGGCGACGTGGGTCGACCGTACCGACCAGCGGCGGTGACCGGGCTCGTCGGGGTGGCGGCCAGCAACCGGTGCGGTGCGCCGCATCACCGGCCGGGCGCTCCGCAGCGACGGTCCGTACGGTGGGGCCCGTGAGCCTCACGTCCCCGGTCCGACGGTGGCGCGCCCGCACCGGGGACGCCCTCTTCCTGCGCGTCGCCGGGCCGAACGGGCACCGCTCCCGCGACCGCATCCACCTCCGTCCGGGGCCGCGCTGGTTCGGGCCGGACGCCGCGGTGCGCGTCGTCCACGGCGACGCGTCGATGTTCGTCGGCGGTCTGCGCTCGCTGCTCCTGCAGTCGCTGCATCCCGCGGCGATGGCCGGGGTTGCCGGCCACTCGGCGTTCCGCGAGGACCCCTGGGGTCGGCTCGCGTCGACGAGCACCTTCCTCGCGACGACCGTCTTCGGCACCGCTGAGGACGCGCAGGCCGCGATCGACGCGGTGCGCGCCATCCACCGCCGGGTGCGCGGCGTCAGCCCCGAGGGCATCCCCTACGCCGCCGACGACCCCGACCTGCTGCGCTGGGTGCACGTCGCGGAGATCGAGTCCTTCCTCGACGCCCACACCCGCTACGGCCGGCACCCGCTGAGCCCCGAGCGCGCCGACGAGTACGTCGAGCAGACCGCCCGCATCGGCCGGGCGCTGGGCGCCGTCGACGTGCCGACGACCACCGCGGAGCTCGCCGACGCGCTCGCGTCCTACCGGCCGGTGCTGCGGGCCACCCCTGCCGCGACCGACGCGGCGACGTTCCTCCTGCG
>JAEXEM010000340.1 GCA_023401045.1 Actinomycetes bacterium | reverse complement strand
ACCTGACGCGCCCCGCCCCGCGCCCTGCCGCCCGCGGCCCGCGCCCGGTCGGCGAGCACCTCGGCGACGAGGCCGTAGGTGATGACACGGCCCGGCGGCACCGTGCGCACGAGGGCGTGCACCTGCGCGACGAACCCGTCGGGCCCGGGTGCCTCGGGGGTGCTCACGTCGTGGAGGGTACGTCGGCCCGCACCGTCAGGCGCGGCGTCGCAGCACGACGACGGCACGGTCGTCGTCCTCGGCGGCCCGCACCCCGGCGAGCACCTCGTGCGCGCTGCCGGACCGTGCCGCGACGACGGCCTCGACCACGCCGAGCAGCCGGTCGATGCCCTGGTCGACGTCACGGTGCGGGGCCTCGACGAGACCGTCGGTGTAGAGCACGAGCGCGTCGCCGCGGCCCAGCACCCCGGTCGCGGAGCCCGGGGTCATGTCGTCGAGCACGCCGAGGGCGACCCCGCCGGAGGCGTCGACGAGGTCGATGCGCCCGGACCCGGCGTGCAGCACCGCCGGCGGCAGGTGCCCCGCCGACGCGATGCGGTACCGGCCGGTCGTGAGGTCGAGCGCGAGGTGGACCGCGGTCGCGAACCCCTCGTCCCACTCCTGCCCGACGAGGTAGGTGTTCGCCGCGGGCAGGAACTGCTCGGGCGGCAGCGCCCCGAGCAGCCCGGACAGCGCCCCCTGGAGCTGCAGCGCCCGCACACCGGCGGCCTGCCCCTTGCCGGAGACGTCGACGAGGACGGTCTCGAAGAGATCGGCCCTGCGGTGCGCGACGACGAAGTCGCCGGAGAACGCGGCACCGTGCGCCGAGCGCACCTCCGCGCCCGCCTCCCACCCGCCGGGCAGCACGGGCAGCCGACCACCGGCCGTCAGCCGGTCGCGGAGGTCGACGAGCATGAGCGCACCGGGTGCCCCCTGCAGGCCGATCCGCTGCCGGTCGAGACCGAAGACGAGCACGGCGGCGCACGCGAGCAGGATGACCGTGCCCTGCCCGACGTCGACCACGTCGGCGCTGAGCGCGAGCACCCCGGTGAGGACGACGACGAGCACGGCGAGCGCGACGAGCGCCCGCCAGCGCAGCACGAACCCGCCGACGAGCAGGACGAGGACGAACGCGGACGGTGCGACGAGTCCCGGCCACAGCTCGACGCCGCCCGCGACGAGGACCACGAGCGCCATGAGCCCGACCGCGACCGGCAGCGGCGGCTGCGCCGACCACGCCGCGAGACGACGCGCGAGCGCGCCGGCACGCGCGTGGGGGGACGTCACGGTCAGAGGGTAGGCGCGTGACCTGTGACGCTCGTCGGACGTCTCGCAGCGCGCTCCCCGACGGATGACGACGCGCGCGACGCGCTGGGGAAAGGGCGCGACGCGCTGGGGAAAGGGCGTGCGTCGGGGCCCGGGCGTCGCCAGGATGCCGCCATGAGCACCCTGCCCACCGGTTACCGCACCGTCGAGGTCCCGCCCGAGCGCACCGAGGAGTTCCGCGCCGTCGACGACCTCGCGTTCGCCTCCGCCCGCGACCCCGAGGTCGACAAGCTCTACCCGTTCCCGATCCCCGAGGGCCGGACGATGGCCGTCGAGAGCCCCGACGGCCGCCTGGCCGCCGTCCACGGCTCCTTCGCGTTCGACATGCCGGTTCCCGGCGGGACGGTGCCGTGCAGCGGCCTCACCTGGGTGGGCGTGCGGCCGGACGAGCGCCGCCGCGGACTGCTGCGCTCGATGATCGGCACGCACTACGAGCGGTCGCTCGAGCGCGGCGAGCCGGTCTCGGCGCTCTTCGCCGCCGAGGCGCCGATCTACGGACGGTTCGGCTACGGGTCCGCGGCCGACGACATGCGGATGACGCTCCCGCGGCGCGCCGCGCTGCGCCCGGTGCCGGGCGCGGAGGACCTCACGGTGCGCGTCGAGGACCTCGACGAGTCCTGGTACGAGCTGCTCGAGGACCTCCACGTGCGCTCCGGCGCGGGCCGGCCGGGATGGATGCCCCGTGCCACCCCCGCGCTGCGCGCGCAGGTGTTCACCGAGGCACCGGCCCGGCGCAACGGCTTCGACCCGCGCCGGGTCGTCACGGTCCGTGCCGGCGACGAGGTCCGCGCGGTCGCCGGCTTCGCGCGCAAGGGCGAGTGGGGCGAGGGCGGGCCGGACGGCACGGTGCGGGTGTCGTTCGCCTCGGCCCTCGACGCCGCCGCGCGCCACCGGCTGTGGACCTTCCTCCTCGACCTCGACCTCACGGCGAGGGTCGAGACGCCGATGCTCCCGGTCGACGACCCGCTGCTCAGCCTGCTCGTCGACCCGCGGCCGACGCGGCGACGTGTCGGCGACAACGTCTGGGTGCGCCTGCTCGACGTGCCGACGGCGCTGGCAGCACGCACGTACGACGGCGAGCTCGACGTCGTCCTCGACGTCACGGACGCGATGCTCCCGGAGAACGCCCGCCGGTGGCGGCTCGTCGTCGACGCCGCAGGCGACGTCGAGGTGACCCCGACGGACGCCGCGGGCGACGTGCGGATCGACGTGCGCGAGCTCGGTGCGCTCTACCTCGGCGGCCGGTCGGCGACCGCGCAGGCAGCCGCGGGCCTCGTCCACGGCGACCCGGCGACGCTCGCGCGCCTCACGTCGGCGTTCCTGTCCCCGCTCGCACCGGTGTGCCCCTGGATCTTCTGACCCGCGGGCCGACGCCCCCGCGCGTCGGACCCCCCCCCCCCGGCGCCCCCCCCCCACGCCCGGGGGCGCCCCGCGCACCGGGGCGTCCTCGGTCAGTCGCGGGCAGCCTCGTACGCGGCGAGCTGGTCGATGCGGCGCTGGTGGCGCGGGTCGTTGCTGAAGGGCTCGGCGACGAACGCGTCGACGAGCTCGAGCGCCTCGTCCACCGAGTGCTGGCGGGCACCGATGGCGACGACGTTCGCGTCGTTGTGCTGACGGCCCAGGCGGGCGGTCTCGAGGTTCCACGCGAGCGCGGCGCGCACGCCGGTCACCTTGTTCGCGGCGATCTGCTCGCCGTTGCCCGAGCCGCCGATGACGACGCCGAGCGAGCCCGGGTCCGCGACGACCGCCTCGCCGGCGGAGAAGCAGAACGACGGGTAGTCGTCGAGGGCGTCGTACTCGAAGGCACCGTGGTCGACGACCTCGTGGTCGGCGGCACGCAGGTGCTCGACGAGGGCGACCTTGAGCTCGTAACCGGCATGGTCGGCGGCGACGTGGATACGCATGGGTCCATCCTGCCGCAGCGATTCGGCTACCCGCGCACGGCATCCGGTTCCTAGGCTGTCGCGCATGACACGCAGCGGAGTCCCTCTCGACGACATCGACCCGGCCGTCCGGCCGCAGGACGACCTCGACGCCTACGTCAACGGGCGCTGGTCCGCGTCGTACGTCATCCCGCCGGACCGGGCGATGGACGGCGGGTTCCGCCAGCTGCACGACGAGGCCGAGCGGCAGGTGCGCGACATCATCACCGACGCCGCGGCGAGCACCGACGTGTCCGGCGTCGAGGCGAAGATCGGCGCGATGTACGCGAGCTTCATGGACACCGAGGCGGTCGCCGCGGCGGGCGTCGAGCCGCTGCGGGACGACCTGCGGCTCGTCGACGAGGCGTCCGACCTCGCGGCGCTGACGACGGCGCTCGGCACGCTCCAGCGCACGGGCGCGGCGTCGGTCGTCGACCTCTACGTCGACAACGACGCACGCGACCCGGAGACCTACGTCGTCCACCTCGTCCAGGGCGGGCTCGGGCTGCCGGACGAGGCGTACTACCGCGAGGACCAGCACGCCGCGGTGCGGGAGAAGTACCTGCCGCACGTCGCCCGCATGCTGCGTCTGGCCGCGCCCGTCTCGGGCGTCGTCACGGCCGGTGACGCGGACGACCTCGCCGCCCGCGTCGTCGCGCTCGAGACGCGGCTCGCCGCGCACCACTGGGACGTCGTCAAGGACCGCGACGCCGACCTCACGTACAACGCCATGACGCTCGCCGAGCTCGCCGAGCGGGCCCCGGGCTTCGACTGGCGCGCGTGGGCCGAGGCGCTGGGCGCCCCGGCCGGTGCGCTCGACCGCCTCGTCGTGCGCGAGCCGTCGTTCGCCGAGGGGTTCGCGACGCTGTGGCCGGAGGTGCCGCTCGAGGACTGGCAGGCGTGGGCGACGTACCACGTCGTGTCGGGCCGGGCGCCGTACCTCACCGACGACGTCGTCGAGGCGAACTTCGACTTCTACGGCCGCACCCTGTCCGGCGTGCCCGAGGTCCGCGAGCGCTGGAAGCGCGGCGTCTCCCTCGTCGAGCGCACCCTCGGGGAGGCGGTCGGCAAGGTCTACGTCGAGCGGCACTTCCCCGCCACGCACAAGGAGCGGATGGACACCCTCGTGGCGCACCTCGTCGAGGCGTACCGCGAGTCGATCACCTCGCTCGAGTGGATGGGCGAGGAGACCCGGCGGCGCGCGCTGGACAAGCTCGACAAGTTCACGCCGAAGATCGGCTACCCGGTGCGCTGGCGTGACTACTCGGCGCTCGAGGTCGCCGCGGACGACCTGCTCGGCAACGTGCGGCGCGCCTCGGCCTTCGAGCTCGACCGTGAGCTCAACAAGATCGGGAAGCCGATCGACCGCGACGAGTGGTTCATGACCCCGCAGACGGTCAACGCCTACTACAACCCCGGGATGAACGAGATCGTCTTCCCCGCGGCGATCCTCCAGCCGCCGTTCTTCGACGCCGACGCCGACGACGCGGTGAACTACGGCGGCATCGGTGCGGTCATCGGGCACGAGATCGGGCACGGGTTCGACGACCAGGGGTCGAAGTACGACGGCGACGGCCGCCTCGTCGACTGGTGGACCGCGGAGGACCGCGCCGAGTTCGAGCGTCGCACGAAGTCCCTCGTCGACCAGTACGCGCAGTACTCCCCGCGCCAGCTGAACGGCAGCCACAAGGTCAACGGCGAGCTGACGATCGGCGAGAACATCGGCGACCTCGGCGGACTGGCGATCGCGGTCCGCGCCTACGAGATCGCGCTCGGCAGGCCGCTCGCCGAGGCGCCGGTCATCGACGGGTACACCGGGCTGCAGCGCCTCTTCATCGGCTGGGCGCACTCGTGGCGCACGAAGGGCCGCGACGAGGAGGTCGTGCGCCGGCTGGCGGTCGACCCGCACGCGCCCGACGAGTTCCGCTGCAACGGCACCGTGCGCAACGTCGACGAGTTCTACACCGCGTTCGACGTGCAGCCCGGTGACGCGCTCTGGCTCGACCCGCAGGCCCGCGTCCGGATCTGGTGACGCACGCGCGGCCCGCACCCCCGGGGGGTGCGGGCCGCGCGAGCCACCGGCCGGGTCGGCCGGTCGGAGCCCGCTCTGGTCAGCTCAGGTCAGGGCAGAGTCACCCACGCGGCACGCGCCAGCCGGAACCCGGTGCCGTCCGCACCGGTGCACGTGACGCCGTCCGTGCCCGAGGCGCACGTCCAGTCCCCCACGGCCACCTTCGAGCCGTACGCGAGCTGTTCACCGAGGGTCTCGACGGCGGGGACCCCGTCGGTCTCGCACTCGAACCGGAAGCCCTCGCCGTCGAGCCGCACGACGTGACCGGTCGGCGCGTCGCACCCCTCGACCGGCGGCGGCGCGTAGGTGAAGCTGCCGATCGTGCAGCGCACACCGTCGGCCGCCACCTCGCAGGCGATGTTCCCTGTCGGCAGCTCGAACGCCTCCGGCTCCGGCGCGAGGGTCGGCCCGGCGGCCGTCGGCGCGGGCGACGCCGTCGTCGGTGACACGGACGCGCCGTCGTCGCCGCCTCCCCGCAGAGCCACGAGCAGGACGACGAGCACGAGCACGAGCAGCACGTCGACGACGACGAGCGCCCGCTCCGCCGGCCTCAGGCCGGCGACGACCGACCGCACGCTCATGCCGGGTCGAGCACCGGGCCCACGGTGCGGGTGCGCTTGAGCTCGTAGAAGCCGGGGACGCTCGTCACCAGCGCGAGGCCGTCGAACAGCCGGGCGGCGTCCTCGCCGCGGGGGGCGGGCGTCATGACGGGCCCGAAGAATCCGACGCCGTCGATCGCGACGACCGGCGTGCCGACCTCGTCGCCGACGAGGTCCATGGCCCGCTGGTGCGACGCGCGCAGCAGGTCGTCGACCTCCTGGGTCGCGGCGACGTCGGCGAGCGCGGCCGGCAGCCCGACCTCGGCGAGGGACTCGGCGACGATCGCCTCGGTGTCCTTGCGGCCGCCCGGGTGCCGGCGCGTGCCCATCGCGTCGTACAGCGGCTTGAGGACCTCGTCGCCGTGGTCGCGTGCGGCGGCGACGAGGACCCGCACGGGGCCCCACGTGCCGTCGACGACCTTGCGGTAGTCCTCCGGCAGGTCGCGGCCCTCGTTGAGCACCCCGAGGCTCATGACGTGCCAGCGCACCTCGACGTCGCGCAGCCGCGCGACCTCGTCCATCCAGCGGGACGTCATCCAGGCCCACGGGCAGGCGGGGTCGAACCAGAAGTCGACGACGGGCACACGAGCTCCTCACCTCAGGGGCACCGGACGTCGGTGCCCGGCCGAACCGCACGGTACCGCCTCCTTCGCGCCGCGGCCCGGCGCGGACCGTGCGTGGCATGATCGTGCGGTCGCCCACCTGCGACGTCGCACAGCGCGTCCCGGCCGACCCGACCGGGGCGTCCCGCCGACCGCCCGCGGGCGTCGGCCGTGGTCACCACCGCAGAAGGATCGGAGAACGTCCGTGCCCGGAGAGAACCTCACCCGTGCGGAGGCGGCCGAGCGCGCCGCGCTCGTGCGCACCCACGCGTACGACGTCGAGCTCGACCTCACGACGAGCCCCACGACGTTCGCGTCGCGGACGACCGTCCGGTTCTCCGCGTCGCCCGGCGCGAGCACCTTCGTCGACCTCATCGCGCCCACGGTCCACGAGGTCGTCCTCAACGGCCGCAGCCTCGACCCCGCCGACGTCGTCGCCGACTCGCGGATCCTCCTCGACGACCTCGCCGAGGAGAACGAGCTGACCGTCGTCGCCGACTGCGCGTACATGAACACCGGTGAGGGCCTGCACCGCTTCGTCGACCCGGTCGACGACGAGGTGTACCTCTACAGCCAGTTCGAGGTCGCCGACTCCCGCCGCGTGTTCGCGGTCTTCGAGCAGCCCGACCTCAAGGCGACGTTCACGTTCACGGTGACCGCGCCGGCGCACTGGACGGTCGTGTCGAACTACCCGCAGGTCGGCATGCCGGAGCGCGTCGAGGGCGGCCGCAACCTCAACGGCGGCCGCGACGAGGGCACCGCGACGTGGCGGTTCGAGACGACGCCGCCGATCTCGTCGTACATCACGGCGGTCGTCGCCGGCCCGTACCACGGCGAGCACGGCGAGCTGACGAGCAGCGACGGCCGGACGATCCCGCTCGGCGTCTACTGCCGCGCGTCGCTCGCCGAGCACCTCGACACCGACGAGATCCTCGACGTCACCCGCGCCGGGTTCGCGTTCTACGAGGAGAAGTTCGGGGTCCCGTACCCGTTCGCGAAGTACGACCAGCTCTTCGTGCCCGAGTTCAACGCCGGCGCCATGGAGAACGCGGGCGCGGTGACGTTCCTCGAGTCGTACGTCTTCCGCTCCAAGGTCCCCGAGGCGACGATCGAGCGCCGCGCGGTGACGATCCTCCACGAGCTCGCGCACATGTGGTTCGGCGACCTCGTCACCATGCGCTGGTGGGACGACCTGTGGCTCAACGAGTCGTTCGCCGAGTACGCCTCAACGCTCGCGACCGCCGAGGCCACCCGCTGGACGAGCGCGTGGACGACGTTCTCCTCGCTCGAGAAGTCGTGGGCCTACCGGCAGGACCAGCTGCCCTCGACGCACCCCATCGTCGCCGACATGCGCGACCTCGAGGACGTCGAGGTGAACTTCGACGGCATCACGTACGCCAAGGGCGCGTCGGTGCTCAAGCAGCTCGTCGCGTGGGTCGGCCAGGAGCAGTTCCTCGCGGGCGTCCGGGCGTACTTCCAGAAGCACGCCTGGGGCAACACCCAGCTGCGCGACCTGCTCGTCGAGCTCGAGCGGACGAGCGGCCGCGACCTCTCGGCGTGGTCCGCGCTGTGGCTCGAGAAGTCCGGCGTCACCCTGCTGCGGCCCGAGGTCGAGGTCGACGCCGACGGCGTCATCACGTCGTTCGCGGTGCTCCAGGAGGTGCCGGCCGAGCACCCCGTGCAGCGCCCGCACCGGCTCGCGGTCGGCGGGTACGACCTGCAGGGCGAGGGCGCGGACGCCCGGCTCGTGCGGACGGTCCACGTCGAGCTCGACGTCGACGGCCCGCGCACCGAGGTGCCCGAGCTCGTCGGCACCCGCCGCCCGGCGCTGCTGCTCGTCAACGACGACGACCTCGCGTACGCGAAGGTCCGGCTCGACCCGCAGTCGCTCGCGACGGCCGTCGAGCACCTCGACAAGTTCAGCGACTCGCTGCCGCGCACCCTCGTGTGGAACGCGGCGTGGGACGCGACGCGCGACGGCGAGACCGCCGGGCGCGACTTCGTCGACCTCGTCCTCGGCAACATCGCGCACGAGACCGACTCCTCGGTCGTCCTCGTGCTGCTGCGCCAGCTCGCGACGACGCTCGACCTCTACGTGGCCCCGGAGCACCGCGAGCCGACCGCCGTCGCCGCCGCGGACCGCCTCCGCGAGCTCGCCGAGGCCGCGCCCGCCGGGTCGGACCTCCAGCTCCAGCTCGTCAAGGCGTTCGCGGCCCGCTCGCGCACGCCCGAGCAGCTCGACGCGGTCGCCGACCTCCTCGACGGCCGGACGACGCTCGAGGGGCTGTCCGTCGACACCGACCTGCGCTGGGAGCTGCTGACGGCACTCGTCGCCGGCGGCCGCGCCGGGGAGACCGACATCGCCGCGCAGCTCGCCGCCGACGCGACCGCCACGGGGCAG
>JAEXEM010000298.1 GCA_023401045.1 Actinomycetes bacterium | reverse complement strand
GGCCAGCACGACGACCCGGTGCGCCCCTCGCCGGCGCAGCGCACGGACGAGCGTCTCGCCCTCGCCCTCGGCGATCTGGGTGACGACGACGCACATCGGCTGCCGGGCCGGCGGCGGCGGGACCCGGCGGGACGTCGGCAGAGCCGAGACCCCGGCCGCCCGGCGGGCGGAGGCGAGGTCGCGGACGTCGCGGCGGAGGGGCTCGATGCTCACGTCGATGTGATCGGCAGACGACCCCACGGACTTGAGGTGGTCAGCGCCGGGGGAGCGGGACGACGCCCTCGGGGAGCGGCGGCAGGCCCGCCGCCGTGCACAGCAGCGTCGTCCACGCGGTGAGGTGGGGGCCGAGCCGGGAGTCCCACGACGTCCACGACGCGCGGATCTCCAGCTCGGTCTGCTCCTCGCGCCGGTCGAGTGCGCCGAAGCTCTGCGAGAGCACCCGGGTCACCGTCCCCCCGAGGGCGTGCGGCTCGACGTCCGCGGCCGCGAGGCTGTCGGCGAGCCACGACCAGGCGACCTCCCCGAGGAGGGGGTCGGCGCCGACCTCCGGCTCGAGCGTCGCGCGCACGAGCGTGACGAGCCGGAACGAGCCCTCCCAGGCCTCCTGGCCCTGCGGGTCGTAGAGCAGGACGAAGCGACCGGACGCGAGGTCGTCGGCCGCGACGGACCGCCGCGCCGTGCGCACCTCGGCGGTGAGCGCGGCGGAGTACGGGGCGATCCGCGCGGGCCCCGGGACCTCGTCGAGGTGGACCTCGGGTCGCACGGGCACGCCGCGCAGCGACCGCAGCGCGTCGACGAACTCGACAGGCACGTCCTCGGGGCCGGCGGGAGTCACGCGGCGAGCGTACGGGCGGGTCCCGTGTCTCGGTCCCCGGCACGCCGGGCGAGCCGCGGTGCGTGGCGCACTAGGCTCGACGGCACAACCTGCACGTGCACGGTCGGGCCCGACGCGGCCCGGCCCGGGGCACGTGCGTCCTCGGCATGAAGGAGCGCCCCGTGATGTCAGTCCCGTCCGTCGGCACGGCGCAGATCGGTGTCACCGGCCTGGCCGTCATGGGCCGCAACCTCGCGCGGAACTTCGCGCGGCACGGGTACACCGTCGCGATCCACAACCGGACGTTCGCCCGCACGCAGTCGCTCGTCGCCGAGCACGGCTCGGAGGGCACGTTCGTCCCGTCGGAGTCGACCGCCGACTTCGTCGCCTCGCTCGAGCGGCCGCGCAAGATCGTCGTCATGGTCCAGGCGGGCGCCGCGACCGACGCCGTCATCGACGAGCTCGTGCCGCTGCTCGAGCCGGGCGACATCGTCGTCGACGCGGGCAACGCGCACTTCCCCGACACCGTGCGCCGCGAGGCCGCGCTGCGGGCCCAGGGCCTGCACTTCGTCGGCACCGGCGTGTCCGGCGGCGAGGAGGGCGCACTCAACGGCCCCTCGATCATGCCCGGCGGCACCGTCGAGGCGTACGCCTCGCTCGGGCCGATCCTCGAGGCGATCTCGGCGCACGTCGACGGCGTGCCCTGCTGCACGCACGTCGGCCCGGGCGGTGCCGGCCACTTCGTCAAGATGGTCCACAACGGCATCGAGTACGCCGACATGCAGCTCATCGCCGAGGCCTACGACCTGCTGCGCAACGGCCTGGGGGCCACGGCCCCGCAGATCGGCGAGGTCTTCGCCGCCTGGAACACCGGCGACCTCGAGTCCTACCTCATCGAGGTGACCGCCGAGGTGCTCGCGCACACCGACGCCCGCACCGGCCGGCCCTTCGTCGACGTCGTCGCCGACGCCGCGGAGCAGAAGGGCACCGGCCGCTGGACGGTGCAGAACGCCCTCGACCTCGGGGTGCCGATCACCGGCATCGCGGAGGCGACGTTCGCACGGGCGCTGTCCGGGTCGGCGCCGCAGCGCGCGGCCGCCCGCGGCGTGCTGCCGGCCGACACCGTCGCCTGGCACGTGCCCGAGCCGGGCGCCTTCATCGAGGACGTGCGCCTCGCGCTCTACGCCTCGAAGCTCGTCGCGTACTCGCAGGGCTTCGACCAGATCGCCGCCGCGTCCGCGCAGTACGGCTGGGACATCGACCGGGCGGCGATGGCGCGCATCTGGCGCGGCGGCTGCATCATCCGCGCGAAGTTCCTCGACCGCATCACGCAGGCGTACGAGCGCGACCCGGGCCTGCCGCTGCTCATCGCCGACCCGTACTTCAGCGCGGCGGTGTCGAACGGCGTCGCGGCCTGGCGCCGGGTCGTCGCCGCGGCGGCGACGCACGGCGTGCCGACGCCCGCGTTCTCGTCGTCGCTCGCGTACTACGACGGGGTGCGCGCCGAGCGGCTGCCGGCCAACCTCATCCAGGCGCAGCGCGACTTCTTCGGAGCCCACACGTACCGCCGGACCGACGTGGAGGGCGTCTTCCACACCGACTGGTCGGGCGACCGCTCCGAGCAGTCGTGGTGAGGCGGCGCCTCGGGGCGCAGGTCCCGGTCGAGCGGCTGCAGCCGGTCGTCCTCGGCGGTGACGTCGGTGCGTACAGCCTCGCGCGGACGTTCCACGAGGCGTACGGCGTGCGCTCGGTCGTCGTCTCGTCGGTCTCGACGGGCCTCGTGCGCCACTCCCGGATCCTCGAGAACGTCGTCGAGCCCGGCATCGACGACGGCCCGACCGTCGTGCGTCGGCTGCGCGCGATCGCCGAGCAGCACCCCGGCACGCGCCGGGTGCTGCTCGGCAGCGCGGACTGGCTCGTGCGGACGATCGTCGAGAACCGCGCCGAGCTCGAGGACCTCTACACGATCCCGTACGTCGACGTCGCGACCCTCGACAAGGTGACCGACAAGGTGCTGTTCGGCGAGCTGTGCGCCGAGCTCGGCATCGACCACCCCGCGACCGTCGTCCACGACGTGCGGGCCGGCGGCACGCCCGACACGTCGGCGCTGCGGTTCCCCGTCATCGCGAAGGCCGCGGACACCGCCGCGTACCACCTCGTCGAGTTCCCGGGGAAGAAGAAGGTCTTCACGGTCGACACCCCCGACGAGCTCGCCGACCTGCTCGCGCGCGTCCAGGCCTCCGGGTACCAGGGGCGGTTCGTCGTCCAGGACCTCATCCCGGGCGACGACTCCGGCATGCGGATCCTCACGTGCTACTGCGACGCCGACGGCAAGGTCGTGTTCTCCGCCTTCGGGCACGTGCTGCTCGAGGAGCACACGCCCGGGGCGCTGGGCAACCCTGCCGGGATCATCACGGGGCACGACGAGGCGATCGTCGCCCAGGCCGTGCGGCTGCTCGAGCACCTCGGCTGGACCGGCTACGCGAACTTCGACCTCAAGTACGACCCGCGCGACGGGCGGACGGTGTTCTTCGAGCTCAACCCGCGTCTCGGCCGCTCGAACTTCTACATCACCGCCGGCGGGCGCAACACCGCCGAGCTCTACGTGCGCGAGCACGTCCAGGGCCTGCCCCCGCTGCCGGACGGCGCGGCCGACCACCTCACCGAGCCGCACCTCTACACGGTGCTGCCGCGCTGGCTGCTGCGCCGGTACGTCGCGGACCCGGCGCTGCGCGCCCGGACCCGGGCCCTCGGCCGTGCCGGGCGGGTGACGAACCCGCTGTGGTACCGCGCCGAGACGGATCCCCGGCGGCTCGCGTACCTCGCCGTCGCGCAGGCGAACCAGGTGCGCAAGTACCGCCGGCACTACCCGACGGGTGACGCGTGAGCGAGGGCGAGGGCCGGGTCGAGGTCGGCGTCATCGGGGGCGTCGGCCCCGCGGCGACGGTGTGCTTCCTCGACCTCGTCGTGCGGCGCACCGCCGCCGAGCGCGACCAGGACCACGTCGACCTCGTCGTGCTCCAGCACTCGGCCATCCCGGACCGCACCGCGTACATCCTCGGGCGGTCCACCGAGAACCCGGGCCCCGTCATGGCGGCCGACGCGCGCCGGCTCGCCGCGCTCGGGGTGGGGTTCGTCGTCATCCCGTGCAACACCGCGCACCACTTTACCGACGAGGTCGCCGCGGCCGTCGACATCCCGGTGCTCAGCATCGTCGACGAGACCGCGGACGAGGTCGCCTCGGTTCCCGGGACCACCCGCGTCGGGGTGCTCGCCACGAGCGGCACGCTCGCGGCCGGCGTCTACCAGCGCGCGCTCGAGGCGCGCGGCCTCGCGACGCTCGTGCCGGACGACGCCGACCAGGACGTCGTCATGCGGATCATCTACGACGAGGTGAAGGCCGGTCGGCCCGCCGACGTCGCCGCCCTGCACGCCGTCTCGGACCGGCTGCGTGAGCGCGGGGCCGACGTCGTCGTGCTCGGCTGCACCGAGCTGTCGGTCGTCGCGGCCGAGCACGGGCTGCTCGCCGACCCGCGCTACCTCGACTCCCTCGACGTCCTCGCGCGGCGCACCGTCGTGCGGGCCGGGTACCCGCTGCGCTGACGCACAGCGCCCTCCGGCGGCCTGTGCGTCAGCCGAGCTCGCTCGTGCCGGAGTAGAGGTGCAGCACCGGTACGTGCAGCTCGTCGCGGGCGCGTGACGCCCAGTCGGTGTGGAACGTGTCCTCGACCATGTGGGGGTACGTGACGACGACGATCTCGCGCACGTCGCCGCCGGCCACGGCGCTGCGCAGCGCCGGGAGCGGGTCGTCCTCCGTGATCTCGCCGGCGGCCGTGCGGCCCACGGCGGTGAACGCCGCGACGCTGCCGGAGATCTGCTCGGCGGCCCGTGCGCGGGCCTCGCGCCGGCTGGGCTCGCGGCCCGTGGCGCGCTCCCACGCCTCGCGCAGCTCGCCCATGCTCAGCGCGTCGATGATCCACGGCACGAGGGGACGCTCGGTGTCCGCGGGCACGAGGACCCGGTAGCTGAGCGTCTCGTCGGGGTGGAGGTCGACGATGTGGCGGACGTCGGACTCGGCCAGGGTGTCCTCGGTGAGGACGAGGATGGTGTCGGTCACGGCTCCGAGCGTACGGCCGGACGCAGGTCCCAGCAGGTCAGGAGCGTGCCGTCGGGGGCCGCGAGGAGGTGGCGGACCCGTGCGGGCCGCGGCGTGGACAGGGGTGCGCCGCCCGCCGTGACACGCGGTGCGCCGCCGCCGACGAGCAGCGGGCTCGTCGTCAGGCACAGCTCGTCGACGAGGTCGGCCGCGAGCAGGTCGCCGAGCAGCGAGGGTCCGCCCTCGGCGAGGACGTGCCGCAGCCCGCGGTCGGCGAGCGCGTCGAGCGCGGC
>JAEXEM010000291.1 GCA_023401045.1 Actinomycetes bacterium | reverse complement strand
CGCCGCACCCGTTCGAGCTCGACGACGCCCTCGCGCCTGCCGCGCTCGGCCAGCACGGCCGCGAGGAACGCCTCCGGGTGCGTGCCCGGCGGCGGCGCGGGGCTGACGAACGGCATGACCTCGGCCTGCAGCGTGGCCGCCAGCTCGGCACGTGACGCCGGGTGCAGCCGCGGGGCGCGTGCGACGAACTGCCGCACGGCGAGCGCGAGACCGTCGGGCGGCCGGGCGACGTCGGCCGCGGCCGCCCACCCGGCGAGGAACGGCGGCATCTGGGCCGCTGCCCGGACCGGCGCGGGCGCGCGCACGCGCGCACCGTAGGTGCCGGCGAGCACGTCGCCGACCCGCTTGGCCCGGGGGTGGACGATCGCCGTGAGGAGCGCGATGGCGCCGAACGTCGCCCACAGCTCGGCGACGCCCGTGAGCGCGCGGACGAACGCGTGCCGGAAGGTGATGGGGCCGCCGTCGTCGCGCACGATCCGTACGCCCGCGACGAGCTTGCCGACGGAGCGCCCGCGCGAGAGCGTCTCGACGGCGGTCGGCAGGACGACGGTGACGGTGACGACCGCGACGACCGAGAGGACCTGCGCGGTGCGGGCGTCCGGGACGAACGTCAGCCGGCCGAGCACGAGGAGGGTGACCCACGCGAGGACGGCGAGGACGACGAGGTCGACGAGGGACCCGAGCAGACGCGAGGCGACGGAGGCGGGACGGGTGTCGAGCAGCACGCCCTCGCCGATGACGACGCCGTCGTGGAGCTGGGTCTGAGCAGGCGCGCCGGTCACCTCCGCAGGGTAGCGGCCCCGCGTGCGCGTGACGTGATGGCAGGCTGTGCGCGTGGACCTCGACGCGTACACCCGCGCCCGCACGCCGACCTGGCGCCGCCTCGACGAGCTCGCGCGGCGTCGGGACCTGTCCGGCGCCGAGGCCGACGAGCTCGTCTCGCTCTACCAGGCGACGGCGACGGACCTCTCGGCCGTGCGCTCGGCCGCCCCGGACCTGGAGACGGTCACGCGGCTGTCGCAGGTCCTCGGTCGCGCCCGGGGGCGGCTCGCCGGTGCGCACGCACCGAGCCTCGGCGACGTCGCGCGGTTCGTCGTCGTCCGGCTGCCCGCGGCGCTCTACCGCATCCGCTGGTGGACGACCGGGGTGACGGCGGCGTTCCTCCTCGTCGCCGTGGCGACGGGCGTGCTCGTCGCCACGGACCCCCAGGCGCTCACCCTCATGGGGACCCCCGCCGAGCAGGAGGAGTACGTCGAGCGCGCGTTCGCCGAGTACTACACGCCCGGCGCGGGGTTCGCGGCGGTCGTGTGGACGAACAACGCGTGGATCGCCGCGATCTGCGTGGGCACCGGCATCACGGGCGTGTTCCCCGCGTACGTGCTGCTGACGAACGCGGTCAACGTCGGTGCCGCCGGCGGCCTCATGGCGGCCCACGGGCGGCTCGACGTGTTCCTCCAGCTCATCGCGCCGCACGGGCTGCTCGAGCTCACCGCGATCTTCGTCGCGGGGGCCGCAGGCCTGCGCCTGTTCTGGACGTGGGTGGACCCCGGTCCGCGCCGTCGGGGGCGCGCGCTCGCGCAGGAGGGGCGTGCGCTGTTCACGGTCGCGATCGGGCTCGTGGCCGTGCTCGCGGTCTCCGGCCTCGTCGAGGGGTTCGTCACCGGGTCCGGGCTGCCGTGGCCGGTCAAGGTCGGGATCGGCGTCGTCGTGCTCGCCGCGTTCTGGGCCTACGTCCTCGTGCTGGGCCGCCGCGCGACGGCCGACGGGGCGACGGGCGACCTCGACGACGACCGCGCGGGGTACACGGTGGCGACGGCGGGCTGACGCGCCGTCACGGCGCGACCCGGACGACGTGGTCGTCCGCGTCGTCGGCCACGAGCCGGACGCAGCGCTCCGCCTCGTCCTGCACGGCGGCGCGCTCGGTGCGCGCGAGCCGCTCGAGCGGCTCGACGACGAGCGTCGCGGTCGTCCGTCGGGTCCCGCGGGTCCCGGTGCGCTCGTGCTGCAGCCGCCACGTCGCCCGTACCCGCCCGTCGACGAGCACCGCGGCGGGCACGACGCCGTTCGGCCGCTGCAGGGCACGGCGGTGCTCGTCGGCGACCACCCGCGTCCGTCGCGCGTGCGCGAGCCACAGGTTGTCGTAGTCCGGCAGCAGCCGGACGGGCGCGGGGACGTCGGGGTGGGGCCTCGGTGCGTCGGGCAGGTCGAGCAGGAGGCGCTCCCGTCCCGCGCCGTCGGCGGCGGGGACGACGACGAGCCGGTCACGCAGCCCGTCGAGGACGCCCCGCAGCCCGGTGAGGCCGGACCACCGTTGGACGTCCGCCGCGCTCGCAGGGCCGTACGCCCCGAGGTAGCGCAGCACGACGTCCTCGAGCGCACGGCGGTGCTCGTCGGGGTCGCGCGGCGCGGACGCCGCGTGCTCCGGCAGCCACGTGTCGAGCGTCGTCCACGTCGTGGCGGCGGAGCGGCGCCACAGCCCGCGCGGCGTCACCTGGACGAGCGGGAGCAGGGCACGGGCGAACGCCGAGAGGTCCTGCGGGTGCGCGTGCGGCCACCGCTCGGCGAGGTGGGCGCCGAGCGCGGTGGTCACGCGGGGAGCCGTCCGCAGGTACGCGGCGGCATGCCCGGCGAGCTCGTCGAGGTCGGTCCTCGCGGCGGCCTCGCGGCGCCGTGGGTTGGCGGTGATCTCCCGCGCGAGCACGGGCCGCGTGAGCGCGGCGAGGGTGGCTGCGTCACGCGCCGTGACGAGGTGCACCGTCGAGCGCATGACGGCGAGGCGCACGAGCGTGCGGTCGAGCAGCAGCGCGTCGAGGTCGGACGTCGTGAAGCCCTCGACGCGGCTCCACAGCCCGAGGAACGGCGACCACGGGTTCTGCGCCTGCAGCCCGACGAGGTGGGTGACGACCGTCGTCACGTCGTCCGTCGTGCGCGTCAGCAGGTGCTGGCGGGCGAGCAGCGCCCGGTTGAGCGCGCGGTCGTCGAGCACGGCCCGACACTAGCGAGGTCGCCGGCGGCTGTCGGGCCGGCCCGCCGGCCCCGTCAGAGCCGTCCGGCCGCCTTGAGCGCGAGGTAGGTGTCGGCGAGGCGAGGGGCGAGGTCGTCCGGGGACGCCTCGACGACCTCGACGCCGCGCTGCCGCAGACGGGCCGCGACGGCGGTGCGCTCGAGCGTCGTGCGCTCCGCCGCGGCGGCGTCGTAGACGGCGTCGGCGTCGCCGCGCGTGGTGCGCAGCTGCTCGAGCTCGGGGTCGGCGACCGCGGCCAGCACGACCTGGTGCCGCGAGGTGAGCGTGCCGACGACGTCGAGCAGGCCCTGCTCGACCGACGCCGGGTCGAGCGACGTGAGGAGGACGACGAGGGCGCGCCGGCTCAGGCGGGAGCGGACCTGCCCGACGAGCCCCGGCCAGTCGGTCTCGACGAGCTCGGGCTGCACGCCTGCGAGTGCCTCGGCGAGTGCCGGCAGGACGCGGGACGAGTGCGTGTCGACCGCGCGGGCCCGCACCCGGCGGTCGTAGGCGAGCAGCTCGACACGGTCCCCGGCGTGCGAGGCGAGCACCCCGAGCAGGAGCGCCGCCTCGACGGCCGCCTCGAGCCGCGTGCCGTCGAGCACCCGGGCCGCGCTCGTCCGGGACGTGTCGACGACGAGGAGGACGTGGCGGTCCCGTTCCGGGCGCCACGTGCGGACGACGACCTCACGGCGCCGTGCGGTGGCACGCCAGTCGATGGAGCGCACGTCGTCGCCGTCGACGTACTCGCGCAGCGAGTCGAACTCGGTGCCCTGCCCGCGCACCTGCACCGCGGCGCGGCCGTCGAGCTCGCGCAGCCGGGCCAGCCGCGAGGGCAGGTGGCGACGGGACGCGAACTCCAGCAGCACCCGCAGCCGGCCGGGCACCGTGAAGGAGAGCTGGCGTGCGGCGAGGCCGAGCGGGCCGAGCGAGCGC
>JAEXEM010000265.1 GCA_023401045.1 Actinomycetes bacterium | reverse complement strand
GGCGCTGGCGGCCCGTGGGCTGGGCGGCTGACCCGCTCGCCGAGCGCGGTACCGGGCGCGCGGTTACGTTGTGCGCCGTGACGTTCAGCGAGGGTGGCAGGTTCGAGGGCGGACGCGTCCAGCGGCGCGGGCGCGGAGGTGCGGTGGCCGCCGGCGGCGGCGGGCTCGTCGGGCTCGTGGCGCTGGCGATCTTCCTGCTCACCGGGCAGGACGTGTCGGGCGTGCTGCCCGCCGGCGAGGGCACGGCGGGCGCCGGCCAGGGAGTCGTCGAGGAGTGCACCGCCGAGCAGGCGAACGTCGACCCGGAGTGCCGGTACTCGGCGGCCCTGCAGTCCCTCGACGCCTTCTGGGCGGAGTCGCTGCCCGCCGGCGCGTCGTTCGCCGTGCCGGAGGCCGTGTCGTTCACCGACGGCGTCTCGACCGGCTGCGGGCAGGCGACGTCGGCGACCGGCCCGTTCTACTGCCCGGCCGACCGCACGGTGTACCTCGACCTCGCGTTCTTCGACGTGCTCCGGTCGCAGCTCGGTGCGACCGGCGGCTCGCTGGCCGAGATGTACGTCTACGCCCACGAGTACGGGCACCACGTGCAGAACCTCACGGGCGTCTTCGCCGAGGCCGACCGCAGCGGCGGCGGCGCCGACTCCGACTCGGTGCGCGTCGAGCTGCAGGCCGACTGCTACGCGGGCATGTGGGCCGGTGACGCGGCGACGCGCGTCGACCCCGACACCGGGGTGACGTTCCTCGAGCCGATCACCACCGAGGAGCTCGCGCAGGCGCTCGACGCCGCGGCCGCGGTCGGCGACGACCACATCCAGCAGCGGTCGGGCGGCGGCATCGACCCGGACACGTGGACCCACGGCTCGAGCGAGCAGCGCCAGCGGTGGTTCACCATCGGCTACGAGCAGGGCTCGCTCGAGGCCTGCGACACGTTCGCCACGCCCGACCTCTGACCCGCGGGCCCGCCGAGCGCGTCCGGAGGGTCAGCGTGACGCTGCGGCGAGCCACTCCTCGAACGACGGACCGACGACCTCGGTCCCGTCGGGCGGCAGCAGGGAGCCGTCGCGCATCGCCCGCCCGGTCGCCCCTGGCACCGGGACGGGCACGAGGACGGCGGGCCGGCGGCGAAGAGCACGCGTCATCCGCGCCAGCGTCACGACCGCCGGCCCGCAGACGTCGAGCTCCGCGAACGTCCGCTGCCCCAGGCAGCGGTCCGCGACGACCTGCGCGACGGCGTCCACGGCGCACGGGCGGACGGTCATCCGGGGGACAAGACCGACCGGGCCGACGCTCATCCGGTCGAGGTTCTGCCGCGCGAACTCGTACCAGAGCGTCGTGCGGAGCAGCGCGGTGGCGGTGCCGTGGCGCTGCTGCGACGCGAACGCCCGTTCCTGGGCGGCCTTGCCCGCGTAGTACCCGCCCGAGGACGCCGCCGGCCCGGCGACGCCGACGATCGAGACGAGGACGTGCAGCGGGACACCGGCCTCCTCCGCCGCCCGGGCGACGTTGCGCGTCGAGGCGACGAAGAACGAGCGGGAGGCGTGCGCGCTCTGCGTCGAGACGTTCGTGGCCTCGACGACCGCGTCGAACGCCCCGTACGGCGCGAGCGAGAACGGTGCCGTGACGTCGACGCCGTCGGAGCGGCTGAGCAGCACCGCTGCGGCGCCCCGGCGCACCAGCGCGGCCCGCACCGCGTCCCCGAGCACCCCGCGGCCGATGACGGCCACGCGCGGTGGGCGCGGGCCTGGGGACGAGGAGTCGCGGGGCGGGGCGGTGGTCACGCGGCTCACCGTAACGGCCGTGACGCGTCGCCCCACGTCACCGCCGCGCGCCGCGCCGGTGACGCCCGTCGACCCCGAGGGCCCGTGACGTCTCAGATGTTGAAGCCGAGGGCCCGCATCTGCTCGCGGCCGTCGTCCGTGATCTTCTCCGGCCCCCACGGCGGCATCCACACCCAGTTGATGCGGAACCCGTCGACGACGCCGTCGAGCGCCTGGGCGGACTGGTCCTCGATGACGTCGGTGAGCGGGCACGCCGCCGACGTCAGCGTCATGTCGATGACGGCGGTGTTCGTCTGGTCGACGACGACGCCGTAGACGAGGCCGAGGTCGACGACGTTGATGCCGAGCTCGGGGTCGATGACGTCACGCAGCGCCTCCTCGACGTCGGCGGCGTTCGCCACGCCGGACGTCACGGGGGCGGGCGTGGTGGGTTCGGTGGTCATGCGTCCTCCGTCGTACGGGCACCGGACAGGATGAGGGCGTCGTCGAGCGCGACCCAGCCCAGCAGCGCGCACTTGACGCGCGCGGCGTACCGGGAGACGCCGGTGAAGGCGGCGGCGTCGCCGAGGAGCTCCTCGGCGTCCTCGCCGAGGCCCGCGCCGCGCGACTGCATGAGCTCGCGGAACGTGCCGGAGAGCCGGTCGACCGTCGCGAGGTCGGCGCCGACGACGAGGTCGTGCAGCACGGAGATCGAGGCCTGGGAGATCGAGCACCCCTGCCCCTCCCAGGCGACCTGGCGCACGACGGGCGTCTCACCGGTGGTGTCGACGTCGACGTGCAGCGTCACCTCGTCGCCGCACGTCGGGTTGACCTGGTGCGACGTCGCGGCGCACGTGCCGTGGTCCGCCCGCGCGATCCCGACGCCGGTGACGCCCTCGGGCAGGCCGCGGCCGTGCGGGAACTTCGCGTGGTCGAGGATGACCTGCTGGTAGAGCTGCTCCATGGCCGACGTCATGCCCGGCTCCCTCCCGTCGACGGCACACCGAAGAACGTCGCGACCCCCGCCAGTGCTTCCCGGAAGGCGGCGACGTCCTCGTCGGTCGTGTAGACCCCGGCCGAGGCGCGGGCCGAGGCGGCCGCCCCGAGCCGGCGGTGCAGCGGCTGCGCGCAGTGGTGCCCGACGCGGACGGCGACACCCGCGTCGTCGAGCACCTGGCCGACGTCGTGCGCGTGCACCCCCTCGACGACGAACGAGACGTTCGCCAGCCGGTCGACGTTCTGCGTCGGCCCGAGCACGCGCACGCCGGGCACCGACGCGACCGCGTCGAGCAGCAGACCGGCGACGTGCCGCTCGTGCGCGGCGACCGCGGGCATGCCGAGCTCGGACAGGTAGGTCGCGGCCGCCCCGAGCGCGACGGCCTGGGAGACCATCTGGGTCCCGGCCTCGAAGCGCTGCGGCGGCGGGGCGTACGTCGTCGCCTCCATGGTGACGACCTCGACCATCGAGCCACCCGTCGTCACCGGCGGCATCGCCTCGAGCAGCTCGCGCCGCCCGTAGAGCGCGCCGACACCCGTGGGGCCGTACATCTTGTGCCCGGAGAACGCCGCGAAGTCGACGCCGAGAGCCGCGAGGTCGACCGGCAGGTGCGGGACCGACTGGCATGCGTCGAGGACGGTGAGCGCACCGACCTCGCGCGCCCGCGCGACGAGCGCGTCGACGGGCGTGATCGCCCCGGTGACGTTCGACGCGTGCGTGAACGCCAGCACGCGGGTGCGCTCGGTGACGACGCCGGCGAGGTCGTCGAGCCGCAGCCGGCCGTCGTCACCGACGCCGATCCAGCGCAGCGTCGCACCCGTGCGGGCGGCGAGCTCCTGCCACGGCACGAGGTTCGCGTGGTGCTCGGCCTCCGTGACGACGATCTCGTCGCCGGGGGCCAGCGCGAAGCGACGGGCAGCCGCTCCCCCGCGCCCGGCGGTCGCGTTCGACATCGCGTACGCGACGAGGTTGATCGCCGCGGTCGCGTTCGAGGTCCACACGAGCTCGCCCGGCGAGACGCCGACGAGCCCGGCGACGCGCGCGCGCGCGTCCTCGAACGCCTCCGTCGCCTCCTCGGCGAGCTGGTGGGCACCCCGGTGCACCGCCGCGTTGCGCCGGGTGTAGAAGTCCTGCTCGGCATCGAGGACGACGTCCGGCTTCTGGGACGTGGCGCCGCTGTCGAGGTAGACGAGCGGGCGCTCGTCGCGCAGGGTCCGCGCGAGCAGCGGGAAGTCGGCGCGCACCGCGGCGAGCTCGGCGGCCGACAGCGTCGGACCGGTCTCGAGCGTGCTGGTCATGGGTCCTCCGTGGCCGGCTGGTGGCGGCCGACGGGACGCGTCGGTCGCCCGGGACGGGCGGTGCGGCGGCCCGCCGGGGCGGTGACCCCGCCGCCCCCCCCCCCCCGCGCCCGCCGCCCCCCCCGCCCG
>JAEXEM010000217.1 GCA_023401045.1 Actinomycetes bacterium | reverse complement strand
CGCCGCGGGGGTCACCCGCGGCGCGACCGGACGAGCCGGGGTCAGGACCCCATGGCTCCCTGGATGTCGGCGACCATCTTGTCCCAGCCGGCGACGGGGTCGACGGCACCGGAGATGATGTTGGCCTCGGTGACGCCCCAGAACGCCCAGACCGAGCCCATCTCGGGGATCGACGGCATGGGGACGGCGTCCGCACCGACCTCGGCGAAGCCGGCGGTCACCGGGTTCGACGACGCGATCTCGGCGGCCGAGAGGAGCGCCGGCGGACGGCTGCCGGCCTCGTACAGCGCGATCTGGACGTCGTCGGTCGCGACGAAGTTGACGAGGAAGTCGTTGGCGAGCAGCGCGTTGTCCGTCTGCGACGAGATGTAGAAGCCCTGGACGCCGACGAACGGCTGGGCCGGCTGCCCGCCGGCCGACGGCAGCGGGTCGATCGCCAGCTCGAGGTCCGCGAACTGCTCGAGCATCCACGGCCCGCCGATGATGAACGGCGACTCGCCGTTCTTGAACGCCTCGACCGCGATGTCGTAGGTCATGTCGGGCGAGAGCACGCCCGAGGCGCCCTGCGCCTGCAGCCAGCCGGCGAACGCGTGGCCGGCCTCGCCGCCGAGCGCGAGCTCCGCGGTGTAGGAGCCGTCCTCGTTCTGCACGAACACCGGGGCGCCGAACGACGTCTGCAGCGGGTAGTAGGTGTAGGGGTCGCCCTCGACACCCGTCTGGATGAGGATCGGGTACGTCGTGCCTGCGGCACGACCGGCCGCGACCGCCTCGTCCCAGGTCGCCGGGGCCTCGGACGCGAGCGCGGTGTTGCGGATGAGCGCGATGTTCTCGATCGCGTAGGGCAGGCCGTAGACCTGGCCGCCCTGCGTGAAGGCCTCGACCGCGACGGCCTCGAAGAGCGGCGCCTTGTCGCCGAGCTCGATGGGCGACACGACGCCGTTCGTCATGAGCTCGCCGAGCCAGTCGTGGGCGCCGACGGTGATGTCCGGGCCCTCACCGGTGGGGACCTGGGCGAGGAAGTCGGTGCGGATGTCCTCGAAGTTCTTGAGGACGATCTCCACGTCGATGCCGTTCGCGTCCTCGTACGCGGTGGCCGCCTGCTCGACGGCTGCCTGCCGGGTCTCGTCGACCCAGATGACGAGGCTCTCGCCGGCCTCGTCGGAGGGGGAATCGGAGGGGGTGGCGGCCGTCTCGTCGCCTGCACCGCCGCACGCGGTGAGTGCCAGCGCGAGGCCGAGCGTCATCGCGCCGGCCGTGATGCCTCGTCGCATCGTTCGTCTCCTGTTGGTGGTTCGAGTGCCCGACGCGGCTCGCGCCGTCGTCGGCCGATGGCGAGACGGTACGGTCGGCCGGTACGCGAGTGCAAATCCTTGCGGTAACTTTCAGACAACGCTTTCAGCACGACCCCGCGACGACGCGGGCTGGACGAGGAGGTCCGATGTGACCCGGACTACGCTGCCGTCTGTGCGGACCCGACTGACGGACCTGGCCGAGCAGGCCGGGGTGAGCACGGCGACCGTGTCGCGCGTGCTCAACGGTCGACCCGGGGTCTCGTCGCAGGCGCGCCAGGCGGTCCTCGCGGCGCTCGACGTGCTCGGCTACGAGCGCCCCGAGAAGCTGCGCATGCGCTCGGCAGGCCTCGTGGGCCTCGTCGTGCCCGAGCTCACCAACCCCGTCTTCCCGGCGTTCGCGCAGGTCGTCGAGCGGACCCTGAGCGACCGCGGCTACACCCCGCTGCTGTGCACCCAGTCCCCCGGCGGCACCACCGAGGACCAGTACGTCGAGCTGCTCCTCGACCACGGGGTCGACGGCATCGTCTTCGTCTCCGGGCTGCACGCCGACACGACCGCGAGCAAGGAGCGGTACCACCGCCTGCGCGGCCGGGGCGTGCCGCTCGTCCTCGTCAACGGCTACGCCGAGGGGGTCGACGCGGCCACGGTCTCGACGGACGACGCGTCCGCGATGGACCAGGCGTTCCGCCACCTGCTCTCGCTCGGGCACCGCGAGATCGGCCTGGCCGTCGGGCCGACCCGGTTCGTGCCGTCGCGGCGCAAGCGTGACGCGTTCGTCGAGCTCCTCGGCCGGCACCTCGACGTCGCGGACCCCGACCGCCACGTCGTCTCGACGCTCTTCACGGTCGAGGGCGGCCAGGCCGCCGCGGCCGAGCTCATCGCCTCCGGGCACACCGCGATCGTCTGCGGGTCCGACCTCATGGCGCTCGGGGCGGTGCGCGCCGCCCGCTCGCGCGGGCTGCGCGTGCCCGAGGACGTCTCGGTCGTCGGCTTCGACGACTCCCCCCTCGTCGCCTTCACCGACCCACCACTGACGACCGTGCGGCAGCCCGTCGCCGCGATGGGCCAGGCCGCGGTCTCCGCCCTCGTCGCGGAGATCAGCGGCACGCCGGCGGCCCGCACCGAGCTGCTCTTCCACCCCGAGCTCGTCGTGCGCGGCTCCACCGGCAGCGCACCGTCGGGCAGCCCGCTCGCCGCCGCGGCCGGCCTGCCCACCTCGCGCTGACCCCGTCCCACCCGCCGCGCGCGACCGTCCGTCGCTGCGCGCCCCCGTCCGTCCCGAAGGAAGGCTCTCCCCGTGACCGTCACGGCCCCGTCCGGCACCTCGCTCGTCCACCTCCCCGACCCCGGGAGCGAGTGGTGGCGCCACGCCGTCATCTACCAGGTCTACCCGCGCTCGTTCGCCGACGCGTCGGGCGACGGCATCGGCGACCTGCCGGGCATCACGTCACGGCTCGACCACCTCGTCGAGCTCGGCGTGGACGCGGTGTGGCTCTCGCCGTTCTACCGCTCCCCGCAGGCCGACGCAGGGTACGACGTCGCGGACTACCGGGACGTCGACCCGCTGTTCGGCACGCTCGCCGACGCCGACGCCCTCATCGCCCGGGCGCACGAGCTCGGCCTGCGCGTCGTCATCGACCTCGTGCCCAACCACACCTCCGACGAGCACGCGTGGTTCCAGGAGGCGCTCGCGTCCGGGCCCGGCTCGCCGGCGCGTGCCCGCTACCACTTCCGCGACGGGCGCGGCGAGGACGGCGAGCTCCCGCCGAACAACTGGCAGTCGATCTTCGGCGGCCCGGCGTGGACCCGCACGACCGACCCCGACGGCACCCCGGGCCAGTGGTACCTCCACCTCTTCGACTCCAAGCAGCCGGACCTCGACTGGGACCACCCCGAGGTGCGCGCCGAGTTCGAGGACGTCCTGCGCTTCTGGCTCGACCGCGGCGTCGACGGCTTCCGCGTCGACGTCGCGCACGGCATGGTCAAGGCGCCCGGCCTGCCGGACTGGGACGGCCACGTCGCGATGATCGACGGCTCCGACGACGCCGACGCCGTCGACGGCTCAGGCAACCACGGCCCGATGTTCGACCAGGACGGCGTCCACGAGATCTACCGCGCGTGGCGTCGCGTCCTCGACGAGTACGACGGCGAGCGCGCGATGGTCGCCGAGGCGTGGGTCGAGCCGCTGTCCCGCCTCGCCCGGTACGTGCGCCCCGACGAGATGCACCAGGCCTTCAACTTCGCGTTCCTCGCGGCCGGGTGGCACGCGCCGTCGCTGCGCCGGGTCATCGGCGCGTCGTTCGCCGCGAACGACGCCGTCGGCGCCCCGACGACGTGGGTGCTGTCCAACCACGACACCGTGCGGCACGCGTCCCGCCTCGGCCTCTCCGACCCGACCCGCCGCCCCAACGGCATCGGGCACGGCGACGAGCAGCCGGACACCGCGCTCGGCCTGCACCGGGCCCGGGCCGCGTCGCTGCTCATGCTCGGCCTGCCCGGGTCGGCGTACCTCTACCAGGGCGAGGAGCTCGGCCTGCCGGACCACACCTCGCTCGACGACGACCTGCGCCAGGACCCGGCGTTCTTCCGCACCGGTGGTGCCGAGCGCGGGCGCGACGGCTGCCGCGTGCCGCTGCCGTGGGCGGGCGACGCCCCCGGGCTCGGGTTCTCCCCCACGGGTGCGACGTGGCTGCCGCACCCCGAGGAGTGGGCCGACCTCGCCGTCGACCGCCAGCGCGGGCGCGAGGGCTCGACCTACGAGCTCTACCGCGCGGCGCTGCGCCGGCGCCGCGACGAGCGGCTCGGCACCGGCGGGCTCGAGTGGCTCGACGTGCCGGAGGACCTCGACGTCCTCGCGTTCCGCAACCGGGACGTCGAGGTGCACGCCAACCTCGGGGACGTCGCGGTGCCGCTGCCGGACGCACCCGTCCTCCTCGCGTCCGGTCCGCTCGAGGACGGCGTGCTGCCGGCCGGCACGACCGTCTGGGTGCGCGCGTCCTGAGCCGTGACGTCGCGGGG
>JAEXEM010000141.1 GCA_023401045.1 Actinomycetes bacterium | reverse complement strand
GGCCCCGGCTGCCCGGCTCCGACGCGCTCGACCCGCGCTACGACCCGGAGCTGCTGGCGCACGGGGACCGTCGCAACGTCGTCGACGCGTACCGGTACTGGACGGTCGAGGCGGTCGTCGCCGACCTCGACACCCGGCGCCACCCGTTCCACGTCGCGATCGAGAACTGGCAGCACGACCTCAACATCGGCTCGGTCGTCCGCACCGCCAACGCGTTCAACGCCGCCGGCGTGCACGTCGTCGGGCGGCGGCGCTGGAACCGGCGCGGCGCGATGGTGACCGACCGGTACCTGCACGTGCACCACCACCCGGACGCGTCCGCGCTGGCGACGTGGGCGGCCGGCGCGGGCCCGGGCGGGGCACGGCTGCCGGTCGTCGGGGTCGACAACGTGCCCGGCTCGGTGCCCATCGAGACGACCCCGCTGCCGCGCGGGTGCGTGCTGCTGCTCGGTCAGGAGTCGACCGGGCTGACACCGGCCGCGCAGGCCGTGTGCGACGTCGTCGTCCACGTCACCCAGCACGGCAGCACCCGCTCGCTCAACGCGGGCGCGGCCGCGGCCATCGCGATGCACACCTGGATGGTGAGGCACGCCACGGTGCCGCAGGCCGACTGACGGACGGGGACGCAGGTCCCGGTGGACGTCCCGGCAAGCGGGGCGCATGGTGGTGGCAGACTCACCCCGTACCCGCTCCCGCTTCGTCAAGGAGAACCGCGATGCCCATCGCCACCCCCGAGGTCTACGCCGAGATGATCGACCGGGCGAAGGCCGGCAAGTTCGCCTACCCCGCCGTCAACATCACGTCGTCGCAGACCGTCACCGCTGCCATCCAGGGCTTCGCGGAGGCCGAGTCGGACGGCATCATCCAGGTCTCCGTCGGCGGCGCCGAGTACGCCTCCGGCTCGACGATCAAGAACCGCGTCTCCGGCACGCTCGCGCTCGCCGCGTACGCCACCGAGGTCGCGAAGAACTACGGCGTGACGATCGCGCTGCACACCGACCACTGCGTGAAGAAGAACCTCGACTCGTGGGTCCGCCCGCTGCTCGCCCTCGAGGCCGAGCAGGTCAAGCGCGGCGAGAACCCGACGTTCCAGTCGCACATGTTCGACGGCTCGGACATCCCGCTCGACGAGAACCTCGTCATCGCCGCGGAGCTCCTCGAGCTCTCGCAGGCGGCGCGCACGATCCTCGAGATCGAGGTCGGCGTCGTCGGCGGCGAGGAGGACGGCCACGAGGCCGAGATCAACGAGAAGCTCTACACGACGGCCGAGGACGGCCTCAAGACCGTCGAGGCCCTCGGCGCCGGCGAGAAGGGCCGCTACCTCACGGCCCTCACCTTCGGCAACGTCCACGGCGTCTACAAGCCGGGTGCGGTCAAGCTGCGCCCGTCGATCCTCGCGGACATCCAGCGCGAGGTCGGCGCGAAGATCGGCAAGGAGTCGCCGTTCGACCTCGTCTTCCACGGCGGGTCGGGCTCGACGGCCGAGGAGATCGCCGAGGCGGTCGACAACGGCGTCATCAAGATGAACATCGACACCGACACGCAGTACGCGTTCACGCGCCCGGTCGTCGGCCACATGTTCACCAACTACGACGGCGTGCTGAAGATCGACGGCGAGGTCGGCAACAAGAAGGCCTACGACCCGCGCGCCTGGGGCAAGCTCGCCGAGGCCGGCATGGCCGCGCGCGTCGTCGAGGCGTGCCAGCAGCTGCGCTCCGCGGGCACGAAGATCTCCTGACACCCGCCTGACGCACCGACGGCCCCGGCCCCCCGTGAGGGGGACCGGGGCCGTCGTCGTCGTGGCCGCGCCGCCGCTGCCCGGTCGGGGCAGGGGGCGGGAGTCAGCTCGTCGAGTCGACCGGTTCGAACGGGTCGCCCGCGTCGTCGTCGACGACGTCGAGCAGCTCGCCGATGCGCGTCACCTCGAGGAGGAAGCGCACCGTCGGCGGGACCCGCAGCAGGCGCACGCGGTGCTCGCTGCGGATGGACAGGCGGGCGAGGAAGGCCACGCCCGAGGAGTCCATGAAGGTCACGTGGTGCGCGTCGACCTCGATGGGCAGACCACGCTGCTCGGCCTCGCTCGTCGCCTCCTGCAGCTCCGGGCCGAGGTCCGCGTCCACCTCGCCCGAGAGGACGATGCGGGTGCGGTCGGCGCCGACGATGACCTGCACGGCACCGGGCTCACCGGCCGCGATCTCGGCGGGGGGTGCGGCGTCGTCAGCGGAAGGACTGTTACCGTCTCGCACGATGCTCCTTCCGGGAGAGGGGCTCGCCGCGTCTGGTCGAGCCGTCGTCCGTTCGGCACGCTAGACGATCGGAGGTGGTGGTGGTCAACTCCCACGCCATCGACCGGACCGCCGAACCCCTCCCGGGAGCCGTCGGGACCGTGCCGACCGAGGGTCCCGCCGCCGTCGCGGCGATCGCCCTGGGGGCCGCCGCAGCCGCCACGCAGGTGCCGCTCGCGCTGCTCGAGGACCGTGGGTCGCGGCTCGTCGTCACGTGGGTGAACGACGCGCTGGCGCGCGCGGTCGGGTACGCCGTGGGCTCGCTCGTCGGGGTCGACGTCCTCGACGACCCGCGCGTGCGTCCCGCCGAGCCCACCGTGCCCCGCGGCCCGGCCCCCTCGTCGCACGCCGTCGTGCTGCGTCGTGCCGACGGCTCGCGCGTGCACTGCGTCGCGCACCTGTCGCAGGTCCCGCACGGGCCGGACGTCGGCCCGGGGACGTTCGTCGTCGCGGTGCAGGACCTCACCGCGCAGCTCAGCGCGACGGCCGCGCAGGAGGCGCTCGTCGCCGAGGAGCGCCGTGAGCGCCGCAGCCTCGCGATCATCTCGCGGGTCTCCGACCTCCTCATGGACATCGACGAGCCGCACGGCCTGCGCGAGATCGCCGCGCTGCTCGAGGCCGAGCTCGTCGAGACCGCGGGCTTCTACCTCCACGACAACGGTCTGTGGGCGGCGGACGGCATCGAGCCCTACCAGGGCCGCCAGCAGCGCCACCACGGCCCCGACCGCCGGGTCCTGCCGCGGTGCCCGCACGACGTCGTCGGGTCCCTGCTGTCGGGGGTGACCGAGCGGGCCGTCGAGGTCGACCTCGGGGCCGAGCACCCCGAGGGCACGTACACGCGCTGGCTGGCGACGACGCTGGGCCCGCACCTGCCCGTGACGGACCGGCGCGTCGTCGTGCAGCCGGTGCCCGGCCGCCGGCGCGTCGTCGGGCTGCTCGTCGTGCGCCCGCGCGGCGGTGGTGGCGCCGCGGCGCTCGGCTCGCAGGCCGCGACGGTCGTCGAGCTCGTCGCACGTCGTGTGGGGCTGTCGATCGACAACGTCCGGCTCTACGACCGTGAGCACCGCCTCGCCGCGACGCTGCAGCGCGCGATGCTGCCCGAGCAGGCCGAGGTCGACGGCCTCGACGTGTGGACGTACTACTCGCCGTCGTCGGACCACGCCCAGGTCGGCGGTGACTGGTACGACGTCCTGCAGATCGGGCCGAGCACCGTCGGGGTCGTCGTCGGCGACGTCGTCGGCCACGACGTCGAGGCGGCCGCGACGATGGGACAGCTGCGCCCGGTGGTGCGCTCGTACGCCTACGACATCACGACCCCGGGCCCGGTCCTCGACCGCGTCGACCAGCTCTTCGCCGGTATGCGCCTGCCGCGCGCCGCGAGCATGCTCTTCTGCGCGCTCACACGCGACGGCGACCGCTGGCGCCTGCAGTTCGCGCGTGCCGGCCACCTGCCGCTGCTCCACGTGCGCGACGGCCACGCCGAGCTCCTGCGCGGCACCGGCGGCCCGCTCGTCGGGTTCGGCTCCGGCAGCCGCGCGACGGACGAGCTCGTCCTCGAGCCCGGGGACGTCGTCGTGCTCTACACCGACGGGCTCGTCGAGCGGCGCCACCGCAGCCTGCGCGACGGGCTCACCGTCCTCGAGGCGGTCGCCGCCGCCATCACCGCGCGCGACGCGGCCGGCATCGGCGAGGACCTGCTGTCGCGGCTCGCGGACCAGCCGGAGGACGACGTCGCCGTCGTCGTCGTGCGGGTCCCGGTGGACCACGACGACCTCGGCGGCGCGGCCGGGCCGCGCAGCCGCCGCTGGGCGCTGCCGAGCGAGCCGGCGTCGATCGGCCGGGCACGGCACTGCGTGCTGCGCACGTGCGAGGCGTGGGACATCGAGGACACGTCGAACGCCGAGCTCGTCGTCTCCGAGCTCGTGGCGAACGCGGTGCTGCACGGCTGGGGCCACGTCGCGCTCCAGCTGCACGACACCGGCGACGGCATGCGCATCGAGGTCGAGGACGCCAACCCGACGCCCCCGGTCGTCACCGACGGCCACCCCGGCCGGGTCGGTGGGTTCGGGATGCAGATCGTCGAGCGGCTCGCCGACTGGGGCTGGCGGCACTCGGCCGGCGGCAAGGTCGTGTGGGCGCGCGTGCGCCCCGGTCAGCTCCCGACGGCGGCACGCGACGGCCGCTGAGCCCCAGCGGTCGCGCGGGACAGCCGGAGCGGCTCCGCGCGCCCGGCGGGAGGTCAGGCGCTGACGGGACGTCAGGCCGTGGCGGGTGCGTCCTGGGGGTGCATCGGCTCGCCCGCCAGCTCGCAGCGGTGGTCGGCGTCGATGCGGAACAGCTCGAGCGCGCCGCAGATCTCCAGGACGAACAGGTCCCGGTCCGCGGCACCGCGCAGCACGGTCGCACCGCCCCGGCGACGACCGGCGTCGGCGAGGGAGATGAGGAACGCCGCGCCCGTCGAGTCCATGAACGTCACGCGGCACATGTCGATGACGAGGAGCTGACGGCGCAGCCCGACGACGCGTGCCGTGACCTCGGGGAACTGGTCGCGCTCGGCCAGGTCGAGGTCACCTGCGACGACGAGGGTCGTGGTGGTGGACGACGTCGAGATCTCGATCATGGAGGCTCCGTGCCGACCGGGAGGGGGGTCCGCGGGGGCGTACTTGGTCGACCGTTCGACTGTAGCCCCGGGGCTCCCCGCGCGCGAGCGGGAGCGAGGGCGTGTGACCGCCATCCGGACGACCCCCGCTCCGACCTGCGCCGACGTCCGCTGCCCGCGAGGCAGGTCCGGTGCGACACTTGCGGGATGACGCACGAGAACCTGCTCGACGGCCCCGCCCCGACGCTGCTGCCGGAGGACACCGCGGCCCGGGCGGCGCTCGCCGACGGCGACCTGCGCGCCGCCGTCCGCGCCGCGCCGGCGTCCTCGCTCGTGTGGGCGCTGCTCGCGGAGCAGGCCGACGACCCGGTCGTGCGGTACGCCTTCGCACGGACGGGCTACCACCGCGGTCTCGACGCGCTGCGTCGCGCGGGGTGGCGGGGCCGCGGTCCCGTGCCGGTCGCCCACGAGCCGAACCAGGGGTTCCTGCGCGCGCTGCTCGCGCTCGCGGAGGCGGCCCGGCAGATCGGCGAGACCGAGGAGGCCGAGCGCTGCACGCAGTTCCTCGTCGACTGCGGCACGTCCGCCGCGGAGGTCGCGGCGCTGCGCTGAGCGCACGCAGCGCCGGGCGGCGCGGATCCGCACCTGCGGTGCACCGCAGGTGCCGGGGTGGACCGGCCGGGAGGTCCCAGGGGCCCTCGGGTACCCTTCCGGGTGGTACGCGTGACTGCCGCGCGTGCTCGGGTCACCCGCGCCGCGAGCCCGCTCGCGCCCGTCTGCGGGCGGAGCCGCACCTCAGGCAGCACGGGAAGTGGTGATCATGCCGGCCGTCGTGGTGCTCGGGGCCCAGTGGGGCGACGAGGGCAAGGGGAAGGCGACCGACCAGCTCGGTGGGCGCACCGACGTCGTCGTCAAGTTCAACGGCGGCAACAACGCCGGGCACACAGTGGTCATCGAGGGTGAGAAGTACGCCCTCCACCTGCTGCCCTCCGGGATCCTCACGCCGGGCGTCGTCCCGGTCATCGCCAACGGTGTCGTCGTCGACATCGAGGTGCTGTTCGAGGAGATCGACGCCCTCGAGGCGCGCGGCGTCGACACCTCGCGCCTGCTCGTCTCGTCGGCCGCGCACGTCATCGCGCCGTACAACCGGACGATGGACAAGGTGACCGAGCGCTTCCTCGGCAAGCGCCGCATCGGCACGACCGGCCGCGGCATCGGCCCGACGTACGCCGACAAGATCAACCGCATCGGCATCCGTGTCCAGGACCTCTTCGACGAGGGCATCCTGCGCCAGAAGATCGAGGGCGCGCTCGACCAGAAGAACCACCTGCTCGTCAAGATCTACAACCGCCGGGCGATCACGGTCGACGAGACGCTCGAGGACCTGCTGCGTCACGCCGAGCGGCTGCGCCCGTTCGTCGCGGACACCCCGCAGTTCCTCAACCGCTCGCTCGACGAGGGCAAGACCCTCGTCTTCGAGGCGGGCCAGGCGACGATGCTCGACGTCGACCACGGCACCTACCCGTTCGTCACGTCGTCCGCGTGCACCGCGGGCGGGGCGTGCACGGGCTCGGGCGTCGGCCCGACGCGCATCGACCGGGTCGTCGCGGTGGCGAAGGCGTACACGACGCGCGTCGGCGAGGGCCCGTTCCCCACCGAGCTGCTCGACGCCGACGGCGAGTGGCTGCGGCAGACCGGCGGCGAGTTCGGGACGACGACGGGCCGCCCGCGCCGTACCGGCTGGTACGACGCCGTCGTCGTGCGGTACGCCTCGATGGTCAACGGCCTCACCGACCTCGTCGTGACGAAGCTCGACGTGCTCACCGGCCGCGACCGCATCCCGGTGTGCGTCGCGTACGACGTCGACGGGCGCCGCGTCGAGGAGATGCCGATCGACCAGAGCGACTTCCACCACGCGAAGCCGGTGTACGAGTACCTCGACGGCTGGACCGAGGACATCTCCGGCGCGCGGGACTTCGACGACCTGCCGAAGAACGCGCAGCGCTACCTGCAGTACCTCGAGGACGTCTCCGGGACGCGCATCTCGTCGGTGGGCGTCGGCCCGGGCCGCGAGGCGACGATCATCCGTCACGAGCTCCTCGCCTGAGGGCCGGCCGCCGGACCGTGACGCGGACGCCCACGGCGCCCTGACGGGCACCGTGGGCGTCGTGCTTCCCTGCGCGGGTCCGTTCAGGCGGCGGGGGCCGCCAGGTCGCGCGGGGTGACGCCGCGCATGCTCGCCGCGAACCCGGCGACGACGCACAGCGAGACCGCGGTCGCGCCGAGGAGCGTCGCGGCGAGCCCGAAGGCCTCGGCGACGACCCCGCCGAGCAGGGCACCGACGGGCATGAGCCCGAAGGCGAGGGTGCGGGTCGCGCCGCCGGTGCGGCCGAGCAGCTCGCGCGGGACGATGCGCTGGCGCACGGTCTGGCTGACGACGTTGCCGTGGGTGACGCTCACGCCCATGACGAGCAGCGCGGCGCCGATGGCGACGGGGTGCGGCAGGAGGACCGGCACCGCGAGCGCGGCGAACGCGATGCTCCACCCGACGACCATGACGCGCACCTCGCTCGTCACCCGCAGCGTGCGGGGCACGAGGAACGAGCCGAGGACCGCACCGACCGCGCTCAGCGTGAAGAGCAGCGGGTAGACCGCGGCCGAGAGGCCGACGCGCGAGTCCGGGCCGACCGCCCAGAGGACGAAGACCGAGATGTACGCCGTGCTCGTCATGTTGACGAGGCCGCCGGAGACGACGAGCGGGCGCAGCACGCGGTGCCGCAGCGTGAACGCGAGCCCCTCGCGCACGTCGGCGAGGGCGCGGCGGGCGGCCCTGGACGTCCCGTCCCCGACGGGGGTGGGACGGGCCTGGCGGTAGCTGCCGGGCAGCCCCCGCCACAGGACGGCGACGGCGAGCGCGGCGAGCCCGGCGGGCGCTCCGAGCGCCCAGCCGGTGCCGAGCGCGAGCAGCGCGCCCGACGCCGGGGAGCCGAGGAACGTGTTCGTCACCTCCTGGACGGAGACGATCCGCCCGTTCGCGACGGGGAGCCGGTCGGCTGCGACGAGCTCGGGCACGAGGGCGCCCGCGGCGATGTCGGTGAACACCTCGGTGACGCCGTAGGCGAGGACGAGCGCGAGCAACCAGGCGAAGGTGAGCGACCCGGAGACGGCGAGCCAGCACGCGCCGGCGAGCAGGACGGCGCGTGCGGTGAGCGCGACGAGCTGGACGGTGCGGCGGTCGGCGCGGTCGACGACGGCACCGGCGACGATGCCGAGCACGAGCCACGGGAGCCAGGCGGCCGCGGTGAGGAGCGTGATCTCGCCGGGGGAGCGGGTGAACCCGATGCCGATGAGCGGGACCGCCACGGTGAGGATCCCGTCGCCGAGGTTGGCGGCGCCGGACGCGACGAGCAGCGCGCGGAACCTCGGCCCGAGACCGGACCGGGGCGCAGGGGCGGGCGCCGTCGCGGGCGCGTCGGGCGTCGCGGTGACGGTGCTCTCCATGAGGACCTCGCTAAGGTGGGGAACGGCTCTGCAAAGAGTTCTATGCAAAGAAGACTCTGCAAAGGTATCTCTGCACATGACGGATGACAAGCCCTTCCGCTCGCCGAGCATCGGGGCCGAGGCGCTCAAGGCGTTCGCCCACCCCCTGCGGATGGCGATGTACACGGCGCTGCGCAACGACGGCCCCGCGACGGCGAGCATGCTCGGGCGCGCCCTCGGGGAGTCGAGCGGGCAGACGAGCTACCACCTGCGCCAGCTCGAGCGGCACGGCTTCGTCGAGGACGACCCCGGCCACACCGGGGGGCGCGAGCGGTGGTGGCGCGCCGTCGGGTTCTCGATGGACAGCGCCGACCTGCTCGTCGACCCGCGCACCGCCGGTGCCGCCCGCACGGTCGTGCACCAGGCGCTCGCCGAGCGTGCGCAGGCCATGCAGGCGTGGGCCGACGACCTCGACCTCTCGTGGGAGCCCCAGGTCATGTCGACCTCGACGCTCGTCCTCACCCAGGAGGAGGCCGCCACGCTCGCCGAGCGCGCGATGGCCGTCGTCGACGAGTTCAAGGAGCTGAGCGACGCGCGTGAGGGGGCCGGTGACGACCCCGACGGCACCCGTCGTGTCCGCGTCCACCTCGACGTCTTCCCGCTGCGGGCGACCGCTCTCAGGGGCGACGGTACGGGGCCCCGGGCCGCGGAGGACTGACAGGCGGGGCTTCGCCCGAAGGAGTGAGCGTCCCCCGTTCGGCCACGGTCGGCGGCCCCGCCTGTGAGACTCCGGCTGTGGATGCCGCAGCCTGGGACTCTCCCGCCGCCTACGTCGTCGTCGTGGCGCTCGCCCTCGCGCTCGTCGGCGCTCTCCTCGCCGTGGTCGCCGCGACGCCGGCGCACCGGCTGCTCGGCATGCAGCAGGACGCGCCGTGGTGGTTCTCGCCCGCCGGCGGCAGGACCCAGGGTGCGGTCGTCGCCTACGTCGGTCTGCTCGTGGCAGCGGCGGCAGCCGTGTTCGTCGTGGCCCGGTCCTACGTCGGGGCGTCGCTGTCGTGGACCCTGTGCTGGACGTCGGCCGCGCTGCTCCTGTGGGCGACGGTCACGCGGTTCGGCAAGCTCGTCGTCCGCCTGGCGACCGACGGTCGTGGCACGTGGGACGAGCCGCTGGAGGCCGACTACGTGCCGTGCGACGACGTCGGTGACGACGTCGACCTGCGTGCGGCGTGCGCCGCGGCGCGTACCGGGGACTGGCGGCCCGCGGCGCACCTGCTCGCCGCCACCGGCGACCTCGACGCCCGCCACGACCGTGTCCTGCAGCTCGCGTCCGTCGCAGCCCTCACCCCGCGCTGGCTCGAGGCGTGGCAGGACGCCGAGCCGACCTCGCGCGACGCGCTCGCGGTCGGTGTGCAGGCGGCCGTCGAACGAGCCTGGCTCCACCGTGGTCGGGAGTACGAGCCGCAGGACGTCGTGGGCTTCCTCGACGGGCTGCGCGAGGCCGAGGAGCAGTCGCTGTCCGCGCTGCAGGTGGCGCCGGACGACGCGTCGGTGCTCGCGGCACGGCTGGCGATCGCGCGCGGGCTCGAGCTCGGACCGGAGGAGCACGGCCGGCGGCTCGCCCGGCTGCGGGAGGTGGCACCGCTGCACCGTGGGGGGCTGGGCGAGGCGCTGCAGTTCATGGCGCCCAAGTGGTTCGGCAGCACCGAGGAGATGTTCGCCCTCGCGCGCTCGGTGCACGCGCAGGCCCCGCACGGGCACGCCGTCGGCCTCCTGCTCGTCGTCGCGCACGTCGAGCAGTACCTCCACCTCGCGGGCCGGTCCGGCCGTGCGGCGCAGACGTACGCCGAGAGCGCGCAGACCCGCGCCGAGCTGCGTGCCGCGGCCGCGGCGTGGTCGTCGCAGGAGCCGTCGCCGGTGGGGCGGGTCTGGGGGCACAACCTCCTCGCGATGGCCTTCTGGCTGGCCGAGCTCCCGGAGGACGCCGCCCCGCACCTCGAGCGCACGCGCGAGCACCTCACGCAGCTGCCGTGGGGCCACGTCGGCGAGCCGAGCGAGGTGCACGCGCAGGTCCAGGCGTGGGCCCGTGCCCGGGTGGGGACGACGACCGGCTGACAGCGGCGGCGTGGACGCTGCGACGGGCGCCACCGGGCCGGCCGGTAGGGTCGGGCGACGTGGAGATCCTCGTCGTCGGCACCGGTGCCCGTGAGCACGCGCTCGTCCGTCAGCTGTCCCTCGACCCCTCGGTGACCGCGGTCCACGCCGCCCCCGGCAACCCCGGGATGGCGCAGCACGCGACCCTGCACGACGTCGACCAGCTCGACGGTGCCGCGGTGGCGGAGCTCGCCACGACGCTCGGCGTCGGCCTCGTCGTCGTCGGCCCGGAGGCGCCGCTCGTCGCGGGCGTCGCCGACGCGGTGCGCGCCGCGGGCGTCCCCGTCTTCGGCCCGTCGGGCGAGGCGGCCCGGCTCGAGGGCTCCAAGGCCTTCGCCAAGGACGTCATGGCCGCCGCCGGCGTGCCGACGGCCGAGGCGCGCGTCGCCACGACGCCCGACGAGGTCGCCGCCGCGCTCGACGAGTTCGGCGCCCCGTACGTCGTCAAGGACGACGGGCTCGCCGCCGGCAAGGGCGTCGTCGTCACCGACGACCGCGCCGCCGCGCTCGCGCACGCCGAGGCGTGCCTCGGCAAGGACGGCGGACGCGTCGTCGTCGAGGAGTACCTCGACGGTCCCGAGGTCTCGCTCTTCGTCCTCAGCGACGGCACCGACGTCGTCCCGCTCGTGCCCGCGCAGGACTTCAAGCGCGCGCTCGACGGCGACGCGGGCCCGAACACCGGCGGCATGGGCGCGTACTCGCCGCTGCCGTGGGCGCCCGAGGGGCTCGTCGAGGAGGTCGTCGAGACCGTCGCCCGCCCCACCGTCGCCGAGATGGCCCGCCGTGGCACGCCGTTCGTCGGCGTCCTCTACTGCGGTCTCGCGCTCACCGGCCGCGGCGTGCGCGTCGTCGAGTTCAACGCCCGCTTCGGGGACCCCGAGACGCAGGTCGTCCTCGCCCGCCTGGCGACCCCGCTCGCAGGGGTGCTGCTCGCCGCCGCGACCGGCCGGCTCGCCGAGGTCGGCCCGCTGCACTGGCGCGCCGACGCGGCCGTCACCGTCGTCATCGCCTCCCACGGCTACCCGGGCGACGTGCGCACCGGCGACCCGGTGACCGGGCTCGACGCGGCCGACACCGTCCCCGGCGTGCACGTGCTGCACGCGGGCACGGCCCTGCGCACGACGGGGCTCGACACCGACAACCCGCTCGACGGTCCGCTGCTCGTCTCCGCCGGTGGCCGGGTGCTCTCCGTCGTCGGGGTGGGCGAGACGCTCGCCGACGCCCGTCGCGTCGCGTACGTCGCCGTCGACCAGGTCAACCTCGCCGGCGGGCAGCACCGCACGGACATCGCGCTCGCGGCGAGCGGGGCCTGACACGCTGCGGACGGCGGTGCGCGCCGGTGCCGGGGGCCGTCAGACTGTGCCCGTGACCGACGCGACCCCCGCCCTCGACCTGCCCGGCTGGCGCCACGTCTACTCGGGCAAGGTGCGCGACCTCTACGCCCCCGACGACTCCGCCCAGGGTGCGGCCACCCGCGCGCAGCACGGGGACGTCGTGCTCGTCGTCGCCTCCGACCGGGTCTCCGCGTACGACCACGTGCTCAGCCCCGGCATCCCCGGCAAGGGCGTCGTGCTCACGCAGCTCAGCCTGTGGTGGTTCGACCAGCTGGCCGACCTCGTGCCGAACCACGTCGTCACGACGGACGTCCCCGAGCCGGTCGCCGGGCGCGCCATGGTGTGCCGTCGCCTGGAGATGTTCCCCGTCGAGTGCGTCGCGCGCGGCTACCTCACCGGGTCCGGGCTCGCCGAGTACCGCGAGAGCGGCGAGGTGACGGGCATCGCGCTGCCCCCGGGGCTCGTCGACGGCTCGCGCCTGCCGTCGCCGATCTTCACGCCCGCGACGAAGGCCGAGCTCGGCGAGCACGACGAGAACGTCTCGTTCGACGTCGTCGTCGGGACGGTCGGGCGGGAGGCCGCGGAGACGCTGCGCGACCTCACGCTCGCCGTCTACGCCCGGGCCGAGGGCATCGCGCGCGGGCGCGGGGTGGTCCTCGCCGACACCAAGCTCGAGTTCGGCACCGACCCGACGACGGGCGCCGTCACCCTCGGCGACGAGGTGCTCACGCCCGACTCCTCGCGGTTCTGGCCGGCCGACGCGTGGCAGCCGGGCCGGGCGCAGCCGAGCTTCGACAAGCAGTTCGTCCGGGACTGGCTGACGTCGCCGGCGTCCGGCTGGGACCGTGCGTCGGACACCCCGCCCCCGGCGCTGCCCGCCGACGTCGTCGAGCGCACCCGTGACCGGTACCTCGAGGCGTACGAGCGGCTGACGGGCGAGCGCCTCGCGCTCTGAGCGCTCGACCGCTCGAGGGACTCGTCAGAACTGGTCGTCGCCGGGCGGGTCGCCGAGGTCGGCGTCCGCGAGGGCCTCGAGCCGCCGCCACGCGAGCGCCTGCGGCTCGGTCGCACCGAGCACGTCGGCCGCGGGCAGCGGGCCGAGGTCGAGGCCGGTGAGGTCGGCGACGTCGACGACCGGCACCTGGTACGTGCGGAAGGGGCCGAGCGGCGGCGGGTCGCCCGCGACCGCGGCGGCGTGGGTGGCCGCCGCGAGCTCGTCGGGGTCGAGCAGGGACGACTGGTCGACGAGGAACGCCGCCGCCGCCAGGCGCCGCCCGCCGTCGAGCGCCCACGCCACGACCTTCCAGAACCGCCGGGGGATCCCGACGCCGCGGTAGACCGGGTCGTCCCCGGCGAGCACCGGCCCGGTGAGCACCGACAGCCGCAGCCGCTGCGCCCTGGCGTGCTCGAGCACGTGGTCCTCGAGGCCGAGCCACAGCTCGCGGCTCTGGTTGAACCGGGCCGACTGCGGTGCGGCGTTGGGGTAGGTGAACGTCTCCCGGCCGGCGCGCACCGCGACGCCCGGGTCGCCCCACACCGCGTCCCGGCGCCGCACGAGGTGCCCCCGGTCGAGGGAGTTGCCGAGGTAGAGGTCCGGGCCGGTCTGCTCCTCGGCCGGGACGCGCGGGTCGAGGCGCCAGTCGTCCCCGCGCGGCACGTCCCGCAGCGCGGTGCCGTCGACGTTGACCGCGGTGGCGGCCGCGAGCCGGCGCTCCGGGTCGAGGAGCACGGTGAAGTGCGTCGACGGCAGCTCCCGCACGGGCTGGACCGCGACGGGCAGCGGCACCGCCGGTCCGAGGAACATCGGGTCGAACCCCACGGGCGTCACCTCCGGTGAGGCCACGCTAGGGCCGCCGGGCGGACGGCGCCCGCCGGGTGCCGTCCGCCGGGCTCCAGGACGTCGGCGTAGTCTGCCGAGGTCGCCCGCACCGGGCCGGCGACCCGTCCACCCGGAGCCACCGTGCCGCGTCCGCTCGTCCTGCGCCGCGCCCGCCTCGTCGGGTGCGACGCTCCCGTCGACCTCGTGCTGCGCGACGGGCGGCTCGCCGCGGTCGTCCCGGAGGGGGCCGGCACGGCGGGCGCCGGTGTGCCCGAGGTCGTCGACCTCGACGGGCGCCTCGTCCTGCCGGGTCTGTGGGACCAGCACGTCCACCTCACGCAGTGGGCGCTGCGCCGTGGTCGCCTCGACGTCGCGGGTGCCGCCTCCGCCGCCGACGCCGCGGCCCTCGTCGCGGGGCGGCTGCGG
>JAEXEM010000102.1 GCA_023401045.1 Actinomycetes bacterium | reverse complement strand
GCGCTCGTCCCCCCGCGAGACCTCAGGCGGCCGCGCAGGTCACCGTGGCCCCTGCTCCGGTGCCGGTGCCCTGGAACCCGAGCTGCGTGGACTGGCCGGCGCCGAGCGTCCCGTTCCACGGCGCGTTCGTCAGCGCGTACTGCTGCCCGCTGCCCGACGACTGGCTGTTCCACGCCTGCGTGAGCTGCGCCCCGCTCGGCAGGGTGAGGGTGACGCGCCAGCCCGTGAGGGGCTGCCCCGCCGTCACGCGGACGTCGGCGACGAAGCCGCCCGGCCACTGGTTGGCGACCGAGTAGCTCGCCGTGCAGGCGCCGGTGCCGGGGTCCGGCGTCGGCGTCGGCGTGGGGGTCGGGGTGGGCGTCGGTGTCGGCGTGGGCGTCGGCTCCGGTGTGGGCGTCGGCGTCGGGGTGGGGCTCGGCGTCGGGGTGGGGCTGGGCGTCGGCGACGGGTCCGGTGCGAGCACGAGGTTCTTCGACTGGACCTGCCAGCGCGCGCCGTTCGCGCACAGCCCGCAGCCCTGCGTGACGAACGTCCGCCCGGCCTGGGTGTCGCCCTTGAGCTGCCACTTGAGCCACTGGACGGCCGCGCGGCCGAACTCGCCGCCGTTGTTCTGGTCGTACGTGCCGCCGTGGCCGACGTCGAGGTTGCCCATGAACGCGGGCAGCCCCTGCGGGAGCTTGCCCCAGTCGTCCATCGCGTTGGGGTAGGCGATGTCGCTCGGCCCGCCGATGATGTAGGCGATCGGGTGGTCGAGGCGGCGCAGCTGGTAGTCGTCCGCGTCGTTGAGCAGGCCGCTGCTGAAGATCATCGTCGTCGTCACGCGGGGGTCGCCCGAGACGGCGTACGCCTCGATCCCGCCGCACGAGAAGCCCGCCACGGCGATCCTCGACGTGTCGAGCCGGCCCTGCAGCTCGCTGCCGCCGCGCGAGTTCTCTCCCACCGCCCAGTCCATGGCCTGCGTGAGCATCTGCGCGTTCGTCGAGCCCCCGCCGTTGGGGCGCCCGTTCGAGATGACGAGGAACCCGTGCGACGCGATCTCGCGCAGGAAGTTGTAGGCGGACGTGCCGTTGGCGGAGCAGGCGCCGTTGCCCCACACGAGGATCGGCAGGCGCTCCGAGGGCAGGCTGGTCGGCCGGTAGATCGTGTGGTTGGGCAGTGCGGACGAGGTGACGTAGTCCGCGGGGTAGGGGCCGGAGCCGCCGGGTGCGGCCGCCGCCGGCACGAGGGCGGCGGTGCCGATGAGGGCGCCGATCGCGACGGCGGCCGTGAGGGCCGCTCGTGCGAGTGGTCGTCGGTGCATCCTTGCAACCTCCCGGGGGTCGTCGGCGCCGACCGTCCGGGTTCGTCGGTACGCGCGCCAGCGGGCGTAATGTGCACACCAACCGTCGCTGCGGTTATGGCGGGTGTCTACATCGAGCGGGACCCCCGCCGTGTACGAATCGTTTTGCGCCCGGGGGTCAGGCGGTGGCGCGCCGTGGCGGGTCGGACGGGCCGTCCCCCGCGACGAAGTACGTCACCCAGCGGGCGGCGTCCGGCCACGTCGGGGACATCACCTCGACGAGGCGCCGCACGGCGGGCGGGCCGAGAGCGGTGTGGACGTCGAGGAAGAGCGCACGCGCCTCCTCCCGCGGCCACGGGTCGGGCAGCAGGTGAGCCGGCAGGTCGGGGTCCGTGTCGGCGAACCGGCGCCACGCGTCCATGACGGTCGTGCGGGCGACGAGCGCCCGCGCCGGCGAGACCTGCCCCGCGCGCACCTGGGCGTGCAGCCCGGTGTGCTCGTCGACGAAGGCGCGGTACGCGGCGGCGAGGCCGTCGAGGTCGTACGCCGCCGCCGGCCCGTGCCGCCCCGTCTCGTCGTCGAAGCGCACGTGCATGACCGACCACCGCGCGCCGGCGACCGGCTCGACGAGCCGCTCGAGGACCGTGCGGACCGGCCCGGCCTGCGCGTCGGGGGCGATCCACAGGCTGTCGTACAGCCGCACGAACCCGAGGACGCCGAGCTCGCGCCGCACCGCGTGCCGGTGGGCCGTCTCCGCCTCCGGCAACGAGTACGAGACCGCCAGCCACCGGCCGGTCGGCGTCCGGGGCGTCGCGCCGAACGTGAGGTAGCGCTGCATCGTCGAGCGGTGCCGCGCCAGCGTCTGCGGCGTGAGGTGGTAGGTCGTGGCCCGTCCCCGGCCGCGCGCGGCGAGCAGGCCGCGACGCGCGAGCCGCGCCGGTGTCGCCCGTGCGCTCGCGGGACTGATCCCGAACTCGGCCAGCAGTGCGCACACCGTCGCGGCCGGCAGCAGGGCGTCCGCGGAGTCGAGGTACTCGCCGAGGACCGTCGCCAGGAGGTGCTGCGGGTTGGCGCCCGACTGGACGCGCGGCGCGACACCGCGGTCCGCGTCCGTCCCTGCCACGCGCACACGGTAGCCCGCACGGCCCGGCAGCGGGAGGCGCCCGGCGGCCTCGGCCCCTGCCGTCGGCGCCCCGGACCACCGAGGTTCGCCGCCTACACTGACGCCGCCATGGGACTGGACGGTCGACCAGGAGCGTCCGGGCGGCCCTCCCCGGACGACGCACCCGCCGACGGCGCGGTGCCGGACCCCCGTGCCGCCGGGTCCGCCGCGTTCGGGCACCGCCCCTCGGGACGGTTCGCGCCGGGACGGCGACGGACGGTCGTCGCGGCCCTCGCCGCGCTGCTCGCCGCGCTGGCGGTCGTCCTCGCGCCCGGTGCGCAGGCGCACGACCAGCTCGTCACGAGCGAGCCGTTCGACGGGCAGGTGCTGCACGCGGCGCCCGACGAGGTCGTCCTCACGCTGAGCTCGGAGGTCGTGCAGCTCTCGGGCGAGGTCGAGCTCGTGCTGCCCGACGGCGGTCGCGTCGACGACCTCGAGACGACCGTCGACGGCCCGACCGTGCGCGCCGAAATGCCGGACGACCTCGTGCCCGGTGAGTACGGCGTCGTCTGGACCGTCCGCTGCTTCGACGGGCACACCGTCGAGGGCAGCTTCGGGTTCGCGGTCTCACCGCCGCCGCAGCGGGTGCCGCCCGGCACGACGACGGTCGACGACGTCGCGTCCCTCACCTCCACCGGCGCCGACGAGGAGGGTGCGGTCGTCTCGACGGACGTGGCGGCGGTGTGGCCCGTGCTCGTCGGGGCGGCCGCCGTCCTCACCGTCGCCGGCACCGCCTGGCTGCTCGTGCGGCGCTACCGCTGACGTCCTGGCGGCCGGTCGGCACGGCCAATCGTTTCGCACCGGGACCGCGCGACGGGGCCATGCCTAGCATCCGGAGCACCTGACCCCGACCGAACGGCCCGGTGCGCGCATGAGGACCCTCCCCGCCCTGACCTCCGCCGCCGCGCTCGTCGCGGTCGCGCTCCTCACGGCACCCGTCGCCGTCGCCGGTCCGGGTCACGGTCCCGGGCCCGGGCCGGGCCGCGGCCCGGGGCACGGGTCGTGCGCGACGCTCGACGCGCTGTTCTGCGAGGACTTCGAGTCCCACCCCGTCGGCGGGGCGTCGAGCGAGGACTGGGACGTCGCCACCCGCCACGGCACGCTGCGCGTCGAGCGCGCCGGCCGCTCCGGCAGGGCGCTGCACGTGCGCACCCGTGACAACGGCATGGCGTTCCTCGAGGTCGGCGACGTCGAGGCACCCGGCAACACGTTCTGGGGTCGGCTGCGGGTCAAGGTCGACGACTTCCCGACGGCCCCGGACTGGGCGCACTTCACGCTCGTCGAGGTGACCGGCAGCGGCTCCGACGAGATCGTGCGCCCGCTCGGCGGGCAGTTCGCGCCGACCGTCGGGCCGGACGCGACGTTCTGGGGCATCGGCGCCGACGGCGGGCCCACCGGCGACTGGACGAGCTGGCAGGAGTCCGCGCCGACGGTCGAGGACCGCTGGCAGTGCGTGGAGATCGAGTGGTACGCCCCGGAGAACCGCGTCGCGCTCTGGTTCGACGGCGTCCCGCAGCCCGACCTCACCGTGACGACGACCGACCACGGCGGCGCCGGTACCGACTTCGTCCTGCCCGTCGCGCAGACCGTGCGGATCGGCTGGCAGCTCTACCAGGGCGGCGCGACACCGGACCGGTTCGACGTCTGGGTCGACGACATCGCCCTCGCCGCCGACCGCATCGGCTGCTGACCGGGCCCCGGCAGTCCCCTCCGGCCGGTCCGCCCGGCCGGCGTGCGCCGCCGGGTGCCCACAGCCCACCATCTGGACCGTGCGCGCCGCGACACCGGCCTGGGCCGCGCTCTCCGGCCGATGACGCGGCTGAGCCCGTCTCGCGGTAGCGGGTGTCCGGCCGCTGGTCAGCGCCGGAGCGGAAGGCGGAAGGGGACGGGGATCCCGCCGCAGCAGCACACGCCGCTGACGTCCGTCTGTGCGAGCAGCGTCGCCGCGCGGGTGCAGGCGACGAACCGCGCGACGGTCGGCACGGTCGCGCGCACGACGCCCCGCTGCGGCCGGGGCCTTGACGGTCCCGCGCCCCGGTGGCAAAGGTGCATTCTGCGCAGTTCGCACAGCCGCCCGGTGGAGTCCGCCACCCCTGGAGCCGCCCATGTCCTTGCCCGTCGTCATCGACCGGTCGCCCGACCCCGAGGTGCTGGACGCCGACCGCCACCGCGAGCCGTCGATCGCCGCGCGCATCCGTGACATGGGGCCGGCGCGCACCGGTGCGGTGCTGCTCGTCCTCGGCACCCTCGCCGCCATCGTCTGGGCGAACGCGTCCCACGAGACCTACGAGTCGTTCTGGAGCACCCGGCTGACGGTGGGTGTCGCCGACCTCAGCCTGGAGTTCACGCTCCACGCGCTCGTCAACGACGCGCTCATGGCGATCTTCTTCTTCACCGTCGGGCTCGAGGTGCGCCGGGAGTTCGCCATCGGGGAGCTGACGAGCATGTCGCGCGCGGTCGTCCCGGTCGTCGCCGCGGCGTGCGGGCTGCTCGTACCGAGCCTGCTCTACGTGCTGGTCACGCGCGGCTCCGGCTGGGAGGGTGCGTGGGGCGTCGTCATCTCGACCGACACCGCGTTCCTCGTGGGCGCCCTGGCCCTCGTGGGGCCGCGTGCCTCCGGTCGGCTGCGGACGTTCCTGCTCGCGCTGGCCGTCGCCGACGACATCGGCGCGCTGACGATCATCGCGCTGGTCTACAGCGACGACGTCATGCTGCTGCCCCTCCTGGTCGCGGCGGTCGGCCTCGTCCTCATCTGGTTCACGCGCTACGTGCCCAGCGGTCGCGGTCCCATCTACGCGACGCTCGCGATCGTCGTGTGGTTCGCGTTCCTCGCCTCGGGCGTCCACCCCACGCTCGCGGGGGTGGCCGTCGCCCTCATGGTGCCGGTGTACCGGCCGAGCCGGACGGAGGTCGAGCACGCGCTCGCGCTGGCACGCACGTTCCGGCAGTCCCCGACGAGCGAGTACGCCCGCGCCGCGGCCAACAGCCTGCGCGAGTCCATCTCGGTGAACGAGCGGCTGCAGTCCGCCTACAGCCCGTACGTCGCGTACGTCATCCTGCCGCTGTTCGCGCTCGCCAACGCGGGGGTCCAGCTCTCGCCGGACGTGCTCGGCGCGGCCCTGCGCTCACCGGTGGCGTGGGGCATCGTCGTCGGGCTCGTCGTCGGCAAGTTCTTCGGGATCCTCGTCCCGACGTCCGTCATGCGCCGGGTGGGTCTCGACCTCGGCCCCGGTCTCACGCGGGCGCGGCTCGCCGGCGGCGCGGCGCTGTGCGGCATCGGGTTCACCCTCTCCCTGTTCATCGTCGACCTGGCGATCGACGACGAGGTCGTGCAGAACCAGGCCCGCGTCGGGGTGCTCACCGCCTCGGTGCTCGCGTTCCTCCTTGCGACCGTCATCTTCCGCACGACCGAGCGGCGGCACCGCGACCCCGAGGTCGGGCAGGTCCTCCAGCGGCCCGTCGACCCCGCGCGCGACCACGTCTACGGCCCCGTCGACGCGCCCCTCACGCTCGTCGAGTACGGCGACTTCCAGTGCGGCTTCTGCCTCAAGACCGCCGGCACCATCCAGGAGGTGGTGGGTGAGCTCGGTGGCCGGCTGCGGTACGTGTGGCGGCACGCCCCGCTCGTGCGCTACCACCCGAACGCGGTGGCGGCGGCCGAGGCGTCGGAGGCCGCGGCGCTGCAGGGCAAGTTCTTCGAGTTCGAGCGGGCGCTGTTCACGGACCAGGAGCACCAGGCGCCCGCGGACATCCTGCGCCGCGCCGACGAGCTGGGGCTCGACCTCGACCGGTTCGAGAAGGACCTCACCTCGGCCGCCGTGACGCAGCGCGTGCGCGACGACATGCTCGACGCCGAGGCGATGGACATCACCGCGGTGCCGACGCTGTTCGTCAACGGCGTCCGGCACAACGGGCCGCACGACGCCCGCTCGTTGCTCCTCGCGCTCGAGGCGACCGCGCCGGCGACGGTGCCCGACGTCGCGGCCGACGTCGAGGCCGACCTCGACGCCGAGGGCCGCGGCTGACCCGACCCGGACCGGTGCCCCGCCCTCCGGCGGGCGCTCCGCGCACCGGCGCGCGACCCTGGTGATGGAGCACGGTCGTGGAGCACGCTGCGACGACGCCGGGGGGCAGCCGTGGACGAGCAGGGCACCGCACGAGCGGTCGACCGGCAGGGCGACGACGCGGGACGCTCCCGCTGGCTGTCGCTCACCGCCCTCGCGACGGCGCTCGGCATGATCATCATGGACGCGACCGTCGTCTCCGTGTCGCTGCCGACGATCGTCGAGGACCTGCACCTCTCGCTCGACGACGCCCAGTGGGTCACGGCCGCGTACAACGTCGTGCTCGCCGCGCTGCTGCTCACGGCGGGCAGGCTCGGGGACGCGCTGGGCAGGCGGCGGGTGCTCGTCGTCGGGGTCGTGCTGTTCCTCGTCGGCTCCCTGCTGGCGTCCCAGGCGGACTCCTCGGGTGCGCTCATCTCGGCGCGGCTCGTCCAGGCCCTCGGTGGGGCCGCGGTGCTGCCGGGCACGCTCTCGACGGTCAACGCGACGTTCCGCGGCAAGGACCGCGCGGCGGCGTTCGGGGTGTGGGGTGCCGTCATCGCCGGGGCCGCGGCGATCGGCCCGCTGCTCGGCGGCTGGCTGACGACGTCGTTCAGCTGGCCGTGGATCTTCCTCGTCAACGTGCTCATCAGTGTGCTCGTGCTCGTCGGGCTGGCGGTGTGGGTGCCGGAGACGCGGGCGCCCGCCGACCTGCCGGGACGGGACGTGCTCGGCCCGGTGCTGTCCGCGCTCGGGTTCGGGATGCTCGTCTTCGGGCTCATCGAGGGGCAGCAGCTCGGGTGGTGGCGGCCCTCCGGCGACGGCACGGTGCTCGGGCTCACGTGGCCGCAGGACGCACCTGTCTCCGTCGTGCCGGTGCTCTTCGCGCTGTCCGTCGTCGTGCTCGCGCTCTTCGTCCTGTGGGAGCGGAGCCTCGCGCGGCGGCGCCGCGCGGCGCTGCTCGACCTCGGTCTCTTCGGTCTGCCGACGTTCCGCTGGGGCAACATCACCGCCGCCACGGTCGCGGTCGGGGAGTTCGGTCTGCTGTTCGTGCTGCCGCTCTACCTCGTCGACGTGCTCGACCTCTCGGCGCTCGGCGCCGGGTTCGTCCTCGCGGCGCTCGCGCTCGGGGCGTTCTTCTCCGGGGCCGCGGCCCGCCACCTGGCCGCCCGCATCGGGCCTCCCATGGTCGTGGTCGTCGGGCTCGTCATCGAGATCGTCGGGGTGGCGGCGGTCGCGCTCGTCGTCGGGCCGGCGACCGAGCCCACGCTGCTGGCGGCGCTGCTCGTCGTCTACGGCGTCGGCCTCGGGCTCGCGTCCGCCCAGCTCACCGGCACGACGCTGCTCGAGGTGCCGCCGCGGGAGTCCGGGCAGGGGTCGGCGGCGCAGTCGACCGTGCGTCAGCTCGGGTCGGCGCTCGGCACGGCGATCGTCGGGGCCGTCCTCGCGGCGTCCCTCACGT
>JAEXEM010000093.1 GCA_023401045.1 Actinomycetes bacterium | reverse complement strand
CGGTGAACGCCTCACCGGCGGCGCCGGTGAGGCCGGCGCGCTCGGCGAGCTCCGCGAGGTCGATGCCGTACCGGGCCGCGGCCTGCGGCGTGCCGGAGCGCGGCTGGAGCGCGTCGTCACCGTCGCGCGGGGGCGCCACCTGCACAGCCACCGCGTCGACCGACCCGTCCACCAGGAGCGGGGAGTCGACGACGGTGTGGCCGTGCAGGATGACGGCGGGAGGGGTGCGCAGGTTCGCGGACCCCCCGGGGGTCGTGCGGGGGCTCATGCCGTGGCGGTTCAGCCGACGACGGACGTGAGGGCCTCGCCCAGCTCGGCGGCCTCGGTCGCGTTGAGCTCGACCACCAGCCGTCCGCCGCCCTCGAGCGGGACGCGCATGACGATGCCGCGACCCTCCTTGGTCACCTCGAGCGGTCCGTCGCCGGTCCTCGGCTTCATCGCGGCCATGCGGCCTCTCCTTCGCCTCGTCTGTGGCCGGCCGACGGGGGTCGGGCGGGCCCGACAACCTCGTGAGCAGCCGGTTGTCCAGCGGACATCCTAGTTCACGCCGCGCCTCGGGCGGCGGAGCGTCCGCAGGGCGTCCTCGTCGGCGGGCCCGGCAGCCTCAGACCATCCCGCGCACGGCGACGGCCGGCGGCCGCTCCGCTCGAATCGATGCGACCATGTCGAGCGCACGCCGGGTCGCCGCGACGTCGTGGGCACGGAACACCCGCGCCCCGAGCCAGGCCGCGACGGCGGTCGCGGCGAGCGTCCCCTCGAGCCGCTCCTCGGCCGGCAGGCCGAGCGTCTCCCCCACGAGGTCCTTGCGCGAGACCGCGACGAGCACGGGGAAGCCCAGCCCGACCAGACGCGGCGTGCGGCGCAGCAGGTGCAGCGAGTGCCACGTCGTCTTCCCGAAGTCGAGCGTCGCGTCGACCAGCACGGACGCGGGGTCGACGCCGAGGCCCACGGCGCGCCGCGCCGCCGCGTCGAGCGTCGCGAGGACGTCCTCGACGACGCCGTCGAGCGGGTCGGTGCCCGCCTCGGCGGGGTAGGTGACGCGGAACGGGTCGGTGCGCGGCGTCGCACCCCCGGTGTGCGAGCACACGACCCCCAGACCCCGCTCGGCGGCGACCTCGACGAGCGCCGGGTCGTGCCCCGCCCACGTGTCGTTGAGGAGGTCGGCGCCGGCGTCCGCGGCGGCCCGGGCGACGCCCGACCGCCACGTGTCGACGCTGACGAGGAGGTCCGGGTGGCGGGCCCGCACGCGCTCGACGACGGGCACGACGCGCGCCGCCTCCTCGGCCTCGTCGACGACGGGGCCCCGCCCGGCCCGCACGCCCCCGACGTCGAGGATGTCGGCGCCGTGCTCGACGGCCCGGTCGACGGCGGCGTCGACCGTGTCGTCGCGGAACCGGGCGGCCGCGTAGAAGGAGTCCGGGGTGCGGTTGACGACCGCCATGACGACGGGGTGGTCCGGACCGAAGGTCCGGCCCCGCAGCCGCAGCGCGGCCGCCCCCGGAGGCACCCCGGGGACGCTCACCGGCGGCCGCTCGCCGCGTGGCGTCCCGTCAGGCTGCTCGCCTGCGCGGCCTGCAGCGCCTCCGCCGCGGCGCGCGCGGCGGCTTCCTCCTCGGCACGGATCTCGGCGCCGCGCCGCACGACGACGTCGACGGCCTCCTCGGCGCTCGACGCGACGTGCAGCAGGTCGACGTCGGCCGCGCCGATCATCCCGGCGGGGTGGACGGTGTCCCGCAGCCACGAGAGCAGCCCGGTCCAGTAGTCGCCCCCGAGCAGGACGATGGGGAACCCGGTGACCTTGTGCGTCTGGACGAGCGTGAGGGCCTCGAAGAGCTCGTCGAACGTGCCGAACCCGCCGGGCAGGACGACGAACCCCTCGGAGTACTTGACGAACATCGTCTTGCGGGCGAAGAAGTAGCGGAAGTTCACCCCGAGGTCGACCCACTCGTTCATGCCCTGCTCGAACGGCAGCTCGATGCCCAGCCCGACCGACAGCCCGCCGGCCTCCGCGGCGCCGCGGTTGGCGGCCTCCATGATCCCGGGCCCACCGCCGGTGATGACGGCGTACCCGGCCTCGACGAGGCCGCGCGAGACGTCCTGCGCCATGGCGTAGTAGGGGTCGTCCGGGGAGACCCGCGCGGAGCCGAACACGCTCACCGCGGGGCCCACCTCCGCGAGCGCGCCGAACCCCTCGACGAACTCGCTCTGGATCCGCATGACCCGCCACGGGTCGTCGTGCAGCCACGACGCGCCCTCGGGGCGCGACAGCAGCCGCTGGTCGGACGTCATGGCGGGGATCTGGTCGCGGCGCAGCAGCACGGGCCCGCGGCGGTACTCCGGCGCCGGTGCCGACGTGTCGTCGTTGGTCATGCCCAGAGCCTAGGCACGTGCACCGGGTGCGGGCCGCCGCCGGTGCCTCCGGACGGGTGGCCTCAGGCCGTGCCGAGCGGCAGGTCCTCCGGCTGCGCGCCGGTGAGCCACGCCCGCAGCGCGTCGCGGCACACCTCGACCTGGCGGACGGGCACCCGCTCGTCGTCCTTGTGCGCGAGCAGCGGGTCGCCGGGGCCGAAGTTCACCGCGGGGATGCCGAGGGCGCTGAACCGCGCGACGTCGGTCCAGCCGAGCTTCGGCGCGGGACGCCCGCCGGTGACCGCGAGGACGACCTCCGCGAACTCCCGGGCGGCGGGGTCGTCGAGACCGGGGCGGGCGCCGGGGGCGGAGTCGACGATCTCGACCTCGTAGCCCTCGAACACCGCGCGGACGTGGTCGGCGGCCTGCTCCTCGCTGCGCGACGGCGCGAAACGGTGGTTGACGGTGACGACGCACGCGTCGGGGATGACGTTCGTCGCGGTGCCGCCGCTGATGAGGACGGCGTTGAGGCTCTCGCGGTAGACGAGGCCGTCGACCTCGACGTCCGCGGGCCGGTACGCCTCGAGCCGGCGCAGCACCTCCCCCGCGGCGTGGACGGCGTTGCTGCCGGTCCACGGCCGGGCCGAGTGCGCGGCGACGCCGTGCAGTCGCACCTCGGCGCGCAGCGTGCCGTTGCAGCCGCCCTCGAGCCCGCCGTCGGTCGGCTCGCCGAGCACGGCGAAGTCGGCGGCGAGCCACTCCGGGTGGAGGCGCACGAGACGTCCGAGCCCGTTGAGCTCGGCCGCCACCTCCTCGTGGTCGTAGAACACCCACGTGACGTCGTGCACCGGGTCCTCGAGCGCGGCGGCGAGCGAGAGCGCCACCGCGACCCCGCCCTTCATGTCGACCGTGCCGCGCCCGTGCAGGACGTCGCCCTCGAGGCGGGTCGGCAGGTTGTCCGCGACCGGCACGGTGTCGAGGTGCCCGGCCACGAGGACGCGCCGGTCACGCCCGAGGTGCGTGCGTGCGACGACCGCGTCGCCGTCGCGCAGCACCTCGAGGTGCGGGTGCTCGCGCAGCGCCGCCTCGACGGCGTCGGCGAGCCGGCGCTCGTCACCGCTGACCGACGGCAGGTCGCAGACCTGGCGGGTGAGCGTGACGACGTCGGCCGACAGGTCCAGCGGCAGGCTCTCGGAGACCACGTACCGACCCTAGGCCACGACGTGACCGGCGCACGGGCACGACCACGGGCGCGGGTCGGCGCTCACAGGCTCGCGACGTAGGCTGGTGCCATGACCGACCGCACGGCCTGGGGCCTCGGCCTGGCCACCGTGACCGACGCCGGCGCGACCCTCGACGTCTGGTACCCCGCTCCCGCCCTCGACGACCCGCCGGCCACGCTCGACCCCACCGACCCCGCGTCGGTGCGTGAGCACGCGCCCGCGGACCTCGCCGCGGCCGAGCGCGTCGACGCGCTGCGCGGCGTGCGCGTCGAGCTCGTCGCGACGGTCGTCGACCTCGACACCGCACCGCAGAGCACCGCCGACGCCTACCTGCGCCTCCACCTGCTCTCGCACCGGCTCGTGCGCCCGCACGGCCTGTCGCTCGAGGGCGTGTTCGCTGTGCTGCCGAACGTCGTGTGGACCGACCGCGGCCCCTGCGCCGTCGAGGACTTCGAGGCGACCCGGCTGCGGCTGCGCGCCGCGACCGGCACGCCCGTCACGGTGCTCGGCGTCGACAAGTTCCCCCGCATGGTCGACTACGTCCTCCCCACCGGGGTGCGGATCGCCGACGCCGACCGTGTGCGCCTCGGCGCGCACCTCGCCCCCGGCACGACGGTCATGCACGAGGGCTTCGTCAACTTCAACGCCGGCACGCTCGGCACCTCGATGGTCGAGGGGCGGGTCTCGGCGGGCGTCGTCGTCGGTGACGGCTCGGACGTCGGCGGCGGCGCCTCGATCATGGGGACGCTGTCCGGCGGCGGCCGCGAGGTCGTCTCCATCGGCCGGCGCTCCCTGCTCGGCGCCAACGCCGGTCTCGGCATCCCGCTGGGCGACGACTGCGTCGTCGAGGCGGGTCTCTACCTCACCGCCGGCACGAAGGTGCGGCTCGTCGGGCTCGACCACGAGGACGCCGTCGACGACGGCGACGCCCGGGTCGTCAAGGCGCGCTCCCTCGCCGGGGTCGACAACGTCCAGTTCCGCCGCAACTCGCGCACCGGCGAGGTCGAGGCGGTCGCCCGCTCCGGCCACGGCGTGCGCCTCAACGCGGCGCTGCACGCGAACTGAGGCCCGTGGCACGTCGTCGACGCCGCAGCGTCCTCCGGCCCGTCGTCGCGTTCCTCGCGACGCTGGCGCTCCTCGTCGTCGCGGTGGCCGTCGTCGTCGCCGCGCTCGACCGCACGACCGGTGACGAGCCGGTCGCGGAGGGCTGCCGCGCGCACCTCGACGGCACCGACTGGAGCCTCAGCCCCGACCAGGCGCAGAACGCCGCGCTCATCGGCCTCCTGCCGGTGCGGCGCGGCATGCCCGCGCGCGCCTCGACCATCGGGATCGCGACGGCGCTGCAGGAGTCCAGCCTCGAGAACATCGACTACGGGGACAGGGACTCCGTCGGCCTGTTCCAGCAGCGGCCCTCGCAGGGCTGGGGCAGCGTCGAGCAGATCATGGACCCCGTCTACTCGGCGACGAAGTTCTACGACGGGCTCGACAAGGTCGCCGGCTACGAGAGCCTGCCGCTCACCGTCGCCGCCCAGACCGTCCAGCGCAGCGGCTTCCCGGACGCCTACGCGAAGCACGAGACCCGCTCGCGCGCGTGGGCGTCGGCGCTCACGGGCTGGTCGCACGGCACCCTCACGTGCACGCTCGCGCCGCTCGAGGGACCGGCCTCCCCCGACCCGCTGCTCGCTCGCATCACCCGGGACCTCGGCGACCTGCCGCGGACGGTCGTCCCGCCGGACGCGGTCGACGGGACCCCGACGACGGTCGAGCTCGACGCGACCCCGCTGACCCCGGGCGACCCGGGGCGCGCGGCGTGGGCGGCCGGGCAGTGGGCGGTCGCCGTCGCCTCGACGGTCGACGTCGACGCGGTGACCGTCGGCGGGCTCACGTGGTCGCGCGAGGACCCCACGTGGCACCCGAGCGGGACGCTCGAGCTGCCGGCCGGGCAGGTCCGGATCGCCGTCGGCCGCTGAGCCGGCACCGCCTCGGCGTCCGAAGTGGCTGCCGGCGCCGGCGCCGGACGAACGACGACCGCCGCCCGGTGCGGGCGACGGTCGGTCGTCGGTCGTGCAGGAGAAGCGGTCAGCGGGCCTCGACCGGCACGTACGGGCGCTCCGCCTCACCGGTGTAGACCTGCCGCGGGCGGCCGATCTTCGTCTGCGGGTCCTGCATCATCTCCCGCCACTGGGCGATCCAGCCCGGCATCCGGCCGAGCGCGAACAGCGGCGTGAACATCCGCTCGGAGAAGCCCATCGCCTTGTAGATGAGGCCCGTGTAGAAGTCGACGTTCGGGTAGAGCTTGCGCGAGATGAAGTAGTCGTCCGAGAGGGCGATCTCCTCCAGGCGCATGGCGATGTCGAGGAGCTCGTCGGCGCTGCCGAGCGCCTGGAGCACCTCGTGGGCGCTCTTCTTCACGATGGCGGCGCGCGGGTCGTAGTTCTTGTAGACCCGGTGGCCGAAGCCCATGAGGCGGACGCCGTCCTCCTTGTTCTTCACGCGTCGCATGAAGTCGGTCGCGTCGCCACCGTTGGCCTTGATCTGGTCGAGCATCGTGAGCACGGCCTCGTTGGCGCCGCCGTGCAGCGGGCCCGAGAGCGCGTTGATGCCGGCCGCGACCGAGGCGTAGATGTTCGCGTGGCTCGAGCCGACGATGCGGACCGTCGACGTCGAGCAGTTCTGCTCGTGGTCGGCGTGGAGGATGAGGAGCTTGTCGAGCGCGTTGACGACCGTCGGGTCCGGGTCCCACTGCTGGTAGGGCACCGCGAAGGTCATCCGCAGGAAGTCCTCCACGTAGCCGCGCGAGTAGTCCGGGTAGAGCAGCGGCTCACCCTTCGACGTGCGGTGCACGTACGAGGTGATCGTGCGGGTCTTCGCGAGGATGAGCACCGTCGCGAGCTCGACCGTCTCGGGGTCGAACGGGTCGAGGGACTCCGGGTAGAAGGTCGACAGCGCGTTGAGCGCGGAGGCCATGACCGCCATCGGGTGCGCGTTGCGCGGGAACGTCCCCATGAACGTGCGGAAGTCCTCGTGCACGAGGGTGTGCCGGTTGACCCGCTCCTCGAACGCGGAGAGCTGGTCCGCGGTGGGCAGCTCCCCGTGGATGAGCAGGTAGGCCACCTCGAGGAACGAGGACTGCTCGGCGAGCTGCTCGATGGGGTAGCCGCGGTAGCGCAGGATGCCGGCGTCACCGTCGATGTAGGTGATCCGCGACTCGCACGACGCGGTGTTCATGAAGCCCGGGTCGACCGTGACCATGCCGGTGTCCCGCAGCAGCGAGGACACGACGATGCCGTCGTTCCCCTCGGTCGCAGGGACCACCGGCAGGTCGCGCGCCTGCCCGTCGACCACGAGCTGGACGGGGGCCTGCACCGGTGCGGTGACGACGTCCGACATGGTGTTCCTTCCTGCGCCGACGAGCGAGTGCGACGGCCGCGGCGGTTCGCACCACGACCTGCAGGGGACGACCGCGACGAGATGACCACCGTCGGCCCGCAGCGACGGTACCTGCGCGGACGCCGTGTTGACGAATGAGCGACCAACCCTTGGGGCGGTTGTGACGTTCCTCACACCGAAGAGGACCAATGTACGCCGGACGGCCGTGCGGGGACCACGAGCTGCGTCGACGCGGTGCCGGTCAGGCCCCCGACAGACGCTCGGCGGCCCGCGCGACGGCCTCGTCGCTCGCGGTGAGCGCGACCCGTACGTGGCCCGCCGCGCCTGCACCGTAGAACGCCCCGGGGGCGACGAGGATCCCCATCCCGGCGAGGTCGTCGACCGTCACCCACGCGTCCTGCGCGGGACCGTCCGGCCGCACCCACAGGTAGAGGCCCGCGTGCGAGCGGTCGACGACGTAGCCGGCCGCCTCCAGCCCCTTGCGCAGCACGTCCCGCCGGCGCCGGTACCGCTCGCGCTGCTCGGCGACGTGCGCGTCGTCCGTCAGCGCGACCGTCATCGCCGCCTGCACCGGGCCGGGCACGATCATCCCGAGGTGCTTGCGCGTCTGGAGCAGGTCCGCGACGAGCGCGCCGTCCCCGGCGACGAACGCCGCGCGGTACCCCGCGAGGTTCGACTGCTTCGACAGGGAGTAGACCGCGAGCAGACCGGTGCGGTCGTCCCCGCAGACCCGCGGGTCGAGGACGCTGGGCACGCCCTGCGACGCCCACGGCTCCTCCCACGCGAGCTCGGCGTAGCACTCGTCGCTCGCGACGACGACGGGCCGCCCGGTGCGCGCCTCGGCCGCCCGGGCGGCGGTGACGACGGCACGCAGCTCCTCGACCCCGAGCACGGAGCCGTCGGGGTTGCCCGGGGAGTTGAGCCACACGAGCCGCACGTCGTCGCGCTCGGCGAGGACGGCGGCCGGGTCGTCCGAGGGCAGCGGGAGCGCACCGGCGGCCCGGGCACCGACGTCGTAGGTCGGGTAGGCCGTCGCCGGGTGGACGACGACGTCGCCCGCACCGAGGCCGAGCAGTGACGGCAGCAGCCCGACGAGCTCCTTCGACCCGATCGTCGGCAGCACCGCGGCCGGGTCGAGCCCGGGCACGCCGCGCCGGCGCGCGAACCACGCGACGACCGCCTCGCGCAGCGCCGCGGTGCCGTGCGT
>JAEXEM010000079.1 GCA_023401045.1 Actinomycetes bacterium | reverse complement strand
CCACCACTCCCCGGCCCCGCGCACGAAGCCGACGGCACCGGCCGCCCAGGACTCCGCGAGCGCGAGGACGGCCGACGGGTCGTCGTGCGGCTGGCTCTCGGGCCGGCGCGCGACGCTCGTGCCGTCGCGGTCCTCGGTGAGGCCGCGGGCGAACGGCGCCGCGACGAGCGCGGTGACGGAGTCGAGGAAGTGGCCGAGCGGGCCGCCGGACTCGACCGACCCGTCGCGCGTGACGAACGCGTAGACGTGCGGGGAGGACTCGATCATCTCGAGGTAGACGGCGACCATGCCGCGCAGGCCGTCGCGCGGGGTCGGCGCCACGCGCAGCACGCCCTCGAGCGCGCCCTGGATCTGGAGGACGACCGCCTCGGCGACGGCGATCTGCAGACCGGTCTTGTCGCCGAAGTACCGGTAGACGATCGACTTCGACGTCCCGGCGGCAGCCGCGATCTCGTCCATGGGGACGTCGGGGCCACGGTGGTGGACGGTCCTGCGGGCGATGCGCACGAGCTCGGCACGGCGCGCCTCGCGGTGGTCGGCCCAGCGGGCGGAGCGGCCGTCCGGCGGCGCCTCGTCCTCGGGACGGCGCGGCTGCGGCGCGGCGGGCCGGACGACGGACCTGTCGTCGGCGCGTGCTGGGCGCGTCGTCGTCGACGCCCCCGGAGTGACGGGGCTCACGAAACCGAAGGTATCAGGTACTGTGGGTTCTGGACAGAAACTCGGGACGATCGTCCCTTCCAGCCCCCCGAGTCCCGGTCACCTGCCATCGACGCCGATGCGAGAGGGAGCGCCCCCATGGCCACCCGCAAGCCGAGCCCCGCCCCGTCCCCCCGCCCCGCCTACGTCCTCGGCGGCAACCGGATCCCCTTCGCCCGCGCCGGCGGGAAGTACTCCCAGGCGAGCAACCAGGACATGCTCACCGCCGCGCTCGACGGCCTCGTCGCCCGCTACGGCCTCCAGGGCGAGACGATCGGCGAGGTCGCCGCCGGTGCCGTGCTCAAGCACAGCCGGGACTTCAACCTCACCCGTGAGGCCGTGCTCGGCTCGGCGCTCGCGCCGACCACCCCCGCCTACGACGTGCAGCAGGCCTGCGCGACGGGCCTCGAGACCGTCGTCTCGCTGTCGAACAAGATCCGCCTCGGCCAGCTCGAGTCCGCGATCGCCGGCGGTGTCGACACGACGTCCGACGCGCCCATCGCGGTGAGCGAGCGGCTGCGCCGCGTGCTGCTCGACCTCTCGCACGCGAAGACCCCGCAGCAGCGGCTCAAGGCGCTGTCCCGGCTGCGCCCCAAGGACCTCGCCCCGGCGACGCCGCGCACCTCCGAGCCGCGCACCGGCCTGTCGATGGGTGAGCACCAGGCGCTCACCACCGCGCAGTGGGGCATCACGCGCGAGGCGCAGGACGAGGTCGCGCTGCGCAGCCACCAGCGGCTCGCCGCCGCGTACGACGCGGGCTTCTTCGACGACCTCGTCACCCCGTACCGCGGCCTCACCCGCGACGCGAACCTGCGCGCCGACACGTCGATGGAGAAGCTCGCCAAGCTCACGCCGACGTTCGGGCTCTCGCTCGACACCCCGGCGACGATGACGGCCGGGAACTCGACGCCCCTCACCGACGGCGCCTCGACGGTGCTGCTCGGCTCGGCCGAGTGGGCGGCCGCGCACGACCTCACGCCGCTCGCGGCGGTCGTCGACGCCGAGGCCGGCGCCGTCGACTTCGTCCACGGCGTCGACGGGCTGCTCATGGCACCGGTCTTCGCGGTGCCGCGGTTGCTCGCACGCCACGGGCTCACCCTCGACGACCTGCAGTACGTCGAGATCCACGAGGCGTTCGCCTCGACGGTGCTGACGACCCTCGCCGCGTGGGAGTCCGACGACTTCTGCCGCGACCGCCTCGGCCTGCCGGGCGCGTTCGGCAAGGTCGACCCCGACCGGCTCAACGTCCACGGCTCGTCGCTGGCCGCCGGGCACCCGTTCGCCGCGACGGGCGGCCGGATCATCGCGACGATCTCCAAGGAGCTGCACGCCCGCCGTGCCGCCCAGGTCGCCGCGGGTGACGACTCGCCGGTCCGTGCGCTGGTCTCGATCTGCGCCGCGGGCGGGCTCGGTCTCACCGCGCTGCTCGAGGCGGCCTGACCGACCGCCGTACGGCACCGCCTTCCCAGCCACCGACGACGCAGGAGTCGTGATGACCGACCGTTACCTCGAGCTCGTCAACAGCGGGTTCACCCAGAAGCTCGCGAAGCAGCTCGGGCTGCCGCGACCGGCCGTGCTGCGCCGCCACCGTCCCGGGCAGCCGCTGCTCGACGGCCCCGCGCTCGTGCTCGGCACCGGGCCGGACGCCGACGCGATCGCCTCGCTGCTGTCGTCGCCCGCGGGCGGCACCGCACCGACCGGTGACGAGCCGGCCGTCCTCGACGGCTGGGACCTCGAGGTGCACCGCACCCCGTCGCCCGACGAGCGCTACGCCGCCGTCGTCCTCGTCCTCACCGGCGTCGAGCACCCCGAGGACCTCACCGAGCCGGTGCTCGCCACCGCCTCGACCCTGAAGAAGCTGCGCCCGCACGCGCGGGTCGTGACGATCTCCCGCCCGGCGCTCGAGTCCGATGCCCCGGCGGTCGCCGCCGCGCGCCAGGGCGTCGACGGGTTCCTGCGCTCGCTCGCCAAGGAGCTGCGTGCCGGTGCGACCGCCAACGGGCTCGTCGTCGCCGAGCCGGTGCCGGTGACGGCGCCGAGCGTCGTCGCCGGCCTGCGGTTCTTCCTCTCGGCCCGCTCGGCGTTCGTCGACGGCCAGCTCCTCGAGGTCGACTCCGACGCGGGTGTGCTGCCGACGGACTGGGAGCAGCCGCTGGCCGGCAAGGTCGCCGTCGTCACCGGTGCCGCGCGCGGCATCGGCGCGGCCATCGCCGACGTGCTCGCCCGCGACGGTGCGACGGTCGTCGCGGTCGACGTCCCCGCCGCCGGTGAGCAGCTCGCACGGGTCGCCAACCGCGTCAAGGGCACCGCGCTGCAGCTCGACGTCACCGCCGCGGACGCCGGGGAGAAGATCCTCGCGCACACCGCCGCCCGGCACGGGCGGGTCGACATCGTCGTCCACAACGCCGGCATCACGCGCGACAAGCTGCTCGCCAACATGAGCGACGACAAGTGGGCCTCGGTGCTCGCCGTCAACATCGCCTCCCAGCTGCGCATCAACGAGGCCCTGCTCACCTCGGGCGACTTCGCGGACGCACCGCGGATCGTCTCGCTGGCCTCGACGTCCGGTATCGCCGGCAACCGCGGCCAGACGAACTACGCGGCCTCCAAGGGCGGCGTCATCGGCATGGTGCGGGCGACCGCGCCGCTGCTCGTGCCGTTCGGCGGCACCGCGAACGCGGTGGCGCCCGGGTTCATCGAGACGGAGATGACGGCGCGCATCCCCGCCGTCACGCGGCAGGTCGCGCGCCGTCTCAACTCGCTGCAGCAGGGCGGGCAGCCGGTCGACGTCGCCGAGGCCATCGCGTTCCTCGCCTCCCCCGCCGCCGGCGGGATCGTCGGGCGCACGCTGCGCGTCTGCGGGCAGAACATGGTGGGCCGGTGAGCGAGCCGCGCACGGTCGAGCTGCCGGCCGTCCCCGGGCTCGGCGGGCTGTACGGGCGCGGGG
>JAEXEM010000016.1 GCA_023401045.1 Actinomycetes bacterium | reverse complement strand
GAGCTGGACGGCCTGGCCGTGCGACGCGGCGGCGGTTGGGTGCTGGCCCCGGACGTGCCGGGGCGCGCTGACCTCAGGCGGTCGGCAGCCCGTGCCGCGCCTGGGTGACCGGGGAACGCCTGGACGGGCAGCGGGGAGGGTGCCCGCGCGCGGCCGGCCCGGTCGTCGGCCGGCCGCGTGCGTGGATCGCGGCATCTGCCCCGGTGGCCCTGCCCGCCATCGTCCCCGGCGCGGTGCGGACGGGTGAAAAACGACGGCGTTCGTGGGAATGTGGCGGGTCGAATCGGACGTTCGCGTCGGATTGGTGCAAGGCATTCCGACTGCCCCCGGAGCGCCCCTTGTCGAATGTGACCGGGCAGTACACCTTAGGAGCATGTTCGTGGCGGAGATCACCAGCGGGGCGCCTTCCCGGGCGCAGCTCCGCAGTGATTTCGCGCTCCACCTGCGCGCGCAGCGGGGTCTGTCGGAGCACACCGTCCGCGCCTACCTGGGAGACCTCGACCACCTGCTCGACCATGCCGTGCGCCACGGGGTCGGGCGGCTCGACGGCATCGACCTCGCGGTGCTCCGTGGCTGGCTCGCGTCGATGTCGAACGCCGAGCGGTCCCGCGCGACGATCGCTCGCCGCACCGCAGCGGCCCGGACCTTCTTCCGGTGGGCGACCCACACCAGCCGTGCCGCCACCGACCCCACGCTGCGGCTCGCCAACGCCCGTGCCGCCTCCGTGCTCCCGACGGCCCTCGCGGTCGAGCCCGTCGTCCGCATGCTCGAGGCCGCGCGCGAGCGGGCCGCCGAGGGGGACCCGGTCCACCTGCGTGACTGGGCCGCGGTCGAGCTGCTCTACGCCACGGGGGCCCGGGTCGGAGAGCTGTGCGGGGCGGACGTCGACGACGTCGACCTCTCCGAGCTGACGCTGCGCGTCCTCGGCAAGGGCGGCAAGGAGCGGGTCGTGCCGTTCGGGCGCCCCGCCGCGCGTGCCGTCGAGGCGTGGCTCACCTCCGGACGGCCGGCCCTCGTCCACGAGGGCTCCCCGCACGCCCTGCTCCTCGGCCGTCGGGGCGGCCGCGTCGACCAGCGGCAGGTACGCGAGGTCGTCCACGGGCTCGCGGCGACCGTCGGGGTCGACGACGTCGCACCGCACGCGCTGCGCCACACCGCCGCCACGCACCTGCTCGAGGGGGGCTCCGACCTGCGGACCGTCCAGGAGATCCTCGGGCACGCGAGCCTCTCGACCACGCAGCGGTACACCCACGTCTCCGCCGAGCGGCTGCGCTCCGCCTTCCAGCTGGCGCACCCCCGGGCGTGACGCGATGACGACGACCGACGGGGTGCCGGGCACCACGACGACCACCACCCCTCTCGACGACATGGAGCCGACGATGACGGCACTGCACGACGCCCTCACACGGTCCGACGCACCCGCGCGTCGCTATGCCGCGGGGAGCGCACCTGCAGGCGTCATCCCGCAGCAGCGCGCCGCGGCACCGCGCGCCGCCGTCCGGCGCGTCGCCGCGCCGTCCGTCGTCGAGCCGCTCACCTCCGACGCGACGATCGAGGAGGTGTGGGAGCGCTATGGCGCCACCCGCGGCCGCGAGGCCCGGGACCGGCTCATCCTCCACTACGTGCCGCTCGTCACCGCGGTCGCCGGCCGGATCGGCATGCGGCTGCCGTCGACCGTCGAGCACGCCGACCTCGTGTCGTACGGCATGTTCGGACTCATCGACGCCATCGAGAAGTACCGCGCCGAGCGTGCCGTGAAGTTCGAGTCGTACGCGTCCTCGCGCATCCGCGGGGCGATCATCGACGAGCTCCGCTCGATGGACTGGGTGCCGCGGTCCGTACGCACCAAGGCACGAGCCGTCGACCGGGCCTTCGGTGAGCTCGAGGCGACGCTGCACCGCGCGCCCAACGAGGCCGAGGTCGCCGAACGGCTCGAGATGCCGGTCGAGGAGCTGCGTGCCGTCTACACGCAGCTCGCCGCCGTCAACATCGCGGCCCTCGACGAGCTCCTGGCGGGGCACGACGAGCGCCCGGGCGCCGCCACTCTCGCCGACACGCTCGGGGACCGCCGCGCCGAGGACCCCGCCGGCTCGGTCGAGGCCCAGGAGACGAAGTACCTGCTCGCGCGTGCCATCGAGTGCCTCGGTGAGCGGGAGCGCCTCGTCGTCGTCCTCTACTACTACGAGAGCATGACGCTGGCCGAGATCGGCCGGGTCCTCGGGGTCACCGAGTCTCGCATCTCGCAGATCCACACCGCGGCGATGACCCGCCTGCGCACGCGCCTGCTCGACGCCGAGCGGGCCTGACGCCAGCGACCTCCCGCCGTAGCGCCTGCCGCAGCTCACGGCCGCCCGCAGCTGAGCGCCGGCCGCACCTCCGGGCCGCCCGCAGCTGAGCGCCGGCCGGACCTCCGGGCCGCCCGCAGACGAACCGGCGCACCTGAGGGCCCGCAGCACACCCCGAGCCCGCCGCCCCCCGAGGTCGGCCCCGCCTCAGGGCAGGAGCACCACCGGTCCCTCGCCCGGCAGGAGGGACCAGGGGTCGACGTACGTCCCGTCACGCAGACGCACGCCCCAGTGCAGCAGCGGCACGTCCGCGGCGCTCGCGTCGGCGTGCGCCGTGCCGTCCACGGTCGCGACGGGGGTGCCACCGGCCACGACCTCACCCGCGACGACGCCCGCCCGCACGGGCTCGACGCTCGAGCGGCGTCCGTCGGGATGCGTCACCGTGACGACCCCGCGCCCCGCGACCTCCCCGGCGAACGTCACGGTCCCCTCCGCGGGTGCCACGACGACCGCGCCCGGGGCGGCGGCGAGGTCGACGCCGCGGTGCCCCGGCAGCCACGGCTGCTCGGGCGGGTCGAACGGGCGGACGACGGACGTCGGTGCCTCGAGCGGCGCGCGGTAGCGCACCGTCGCTCCCGCCGTGCCCTGCTCGTCGGGAGCCGTTGCCGGGGCGGGGACGGCGCCCACGGCGGCGACCGCGGCCGCCGCGACGAGGGCGAGCACCGCACGGGAC
>JAEXEM010000014.1 GCA_023401045.1 Actinomycetes bacterium | reverse complement strand
CGCACGGGCGGCGCGACGGTCGGCCGGCACGAGCGCGGCGTCGTCGGGGACGTCGGCGGACGCGTCGGTGGGGACGGGGGCGGGACGCTGGACCTCGAAGCTCATGACACCCTGATCCGCGGGTCGATGACGCCGTAGAGCAGGTCGACGGCGAGGTTGACGGCCGTGTACACGAGCGCGACGAAGAGGCTGACGCCCATGATGGCGGGCAGGTCGAGCCCGCTCGCGGCCCGGTACGCGTACTGGCCCATGCCGGGCCAGCTGAAGACCTGCTCGACGAGCACGGTGCCCGACAGCAGCGAGGCGAACGCCAGCCCGCTCACGGTGATGACGGGCACGAGGCCCGCGCGCAGCACGTGGCGGCGCAGGATGGTCCGCTCCGGCAGGCCCTTGGCACGCGCGGCGCGGATGTAGTCCGCGTCGAGCACCTCGAGCATCGCCGAGCGGACGAAGCGCGTGAGCACGGCGACGGTGAGCGAGGTGAGGACGAGCACCGGCAGCGCGAGGTGCTGCACCGCGTCCCACCACACGTCCCACTGCCCGGCGAGGGCGGCGTCGACGGTCACCATGCCGGTGACGCGCTCGGGCGGCACCATCCACGGGCTCAGCCGACCTCCCGAGGGGGCGAGGCCGAGCATGTAGAAGAAGACGTAGAGCACGACGAGCGAGAGCCAGAACGACGGCGTCGAGAGCCCGACGAGCGTGCCGAGCCGGACGACCTGGTCGCCGGTGCGGTCGTGGTGGACGGCGGCGTAGAGGCCGACCGCGGTGCCGATGACGATCGCGAGGAGCATCGCGGGCAGCGCGATCTCGAGCGTCGCCGGGACGTAGGTGAGCAGGTCGCCGAGCACGGGGCGCCCGGTCTGCTGGGAGATGCCGAGGTCCCCCTGGAGGACGCTCGTGAGGTAGACCCAGTACTGCACGGGCAGCGGCTGGTCGAGGCCCCACTTCGCGCGGTAGGCCGCGACGACCTCGGGGTCGTTGAGGGCGGTCTCCGAGAGGTTCGCCGAGGCGGCGTCACCGGGGACGGCCTGGACGATGAGGAACGTCATCACCGTGACGCCGAGCAGCAGCGCCGCGGTGATGGCGACGCGCCGCGAGATGTAGCTCACCGCGTGGGTGACGGGGCGCCACCGGTCCCGCGCGGGGGTACCGCCGGAGGGCGGGGTGGTGGCCACCCCGCCCTCCGCACGGTCCTGCCGGGCGGTGACGGTGCCGCTCCCCTGCGGGGCGACACCGCGCGTCATCGACGCGCCACCGCTCGCAGGTCGACCTGCCAGCCGGCGGGCGAGTAGTCGGCACCCACGAGGTCGGGGGTGGAGACGACGACGCCGGAGTTGTACGCGAGCGGGATGTACGGCCCGTCCGCGTCGAGCACGCGCTGCCAGTCCTGCATGGCCTCGACCTGCTCGTCGGCGTCGACCGCCGCGAGGACGCGCTCACCGGCGGCGACGGCCTCCGGCGTGGCGCGCTCGAGGCTCCAGCCGGTGCGCAGCGCGGAGGCCTGGCCCGGGTGGAAGTTGTTCACCAGGGACGAGGCGACCGGGTAGTTGAGCGACTGCGGGCTGAACCGGAACGGCACCTTGCCCGCGGACTGCGCGTCGAGGAAGGACGCGATGGGCTGCGGGTCGAGCTGCACGGTGATGCCGGCCTGCGCCGCGTCGTTCTGGACCTTCGTCGCGATGGTCGCGAGGTCGACGCCGCGGTAGGTCATCGCCGGGAACATGAGCGTGACGCTCGGGTCGGCGATGCCGGAGGCGGCGAGGTGCTTCGCGGCCGCGTCGAGGTCCTGCGACTTCGAGTCCGACGCGGGCAGCGCGCCGGCGAACGCCGTCGGCACCATGCCGGCCGCGGGCCGGGCCTCGGAGCCGAAGAGCGCCGCGAGGCCCTCGTAGTCGATCGACGCGCGCAGCGCGCGGACGAACTCGAGGTTCGAGGTGACCTCGCTGACCTCGGGGTCCTGGTGCAGCGTGAGGAAGTAGAACGTGTCCTGCGTGCTGGAGACCTGGAGCGAGTCGTCGAGGTCGTCGAGCATCCGGCCGGACAGGTCGAGGGCGACGTAGTCCTTGCCCGCACGCTCGACGCTCATCTTCTGGTTCTGCGCCTCGACGTTCTGGATGACGACGCGGTCGTAGGCCGGCGCCTCGCCCCAGTACTCGGGGTTCGCGGTGAGGACGATCTCGCTCGCGGGGTCGAACGAGTCGAGGACGTACGGGCCCGAGCCGGCGGACTCGCCGTCGAGGAACGTCGTCGCGGAGTCGGCCTCGGCGGCGTCGGGGCCGTCGGTCGCGCCGTTCTCCTGGGCGACCTCGGAGTTGACGATGCCGGTGGCGGGCATCGCGAGGATCGTCGGGACGTTGGGGTTCGGCGTCTCGGTGGTGACGACGACGACGCCCTCCTCGGGCGACGAGGCGCTGAAGCCCTGGACCGTCACCGAGGGGCTGCCCTTGAGGTTGACGAGCCGGTTGAGGCTGAAGACGACGTCCTCGGCGGTGACCTCGGAGCCGTCGGAGAAGACCGCGTCGTCACGCAGGGTGAACGTGAACTCCGTGGCGTCGGCGTTGGACTCCCAGCTCTCGGCGAGCAGGGGCTTCGGCTCGGAGACGTCCGACCCCTCGAAGGTGACGAGCGTGTCGTACATGGCGTGCACGGCCATGGCACCGGTCGCCTCGTACACCTGCGCGGGGTCGAGGCTCTTGACGACGAAGGAGTTCGCCACCGTGAGGGTGCCGCCGGTGGCGGGGCCGTCCTCGCCGGAGGACGCGCCGCCGTTGCCACCGGAACCACCGGCGGACCCGGCGGTGCACCCGGCGAGCGTCAGGGCCGCCGCGGCGGCCAGCGCGAGGCTCGCGCGACGTCGGGGGGTGTGTCGCTGCATGCTTCTCCGTCCGTGCCGGTGGTCCGCGACGCTGCGGGCCGGCGCTCTGTGGGGGTGGTGGCGTGAGACGCCGTGTCCGCCAGATGACACCACACGGGTCGGGCGTGTGTACAGTTTCATCAAACGTGTTCACCATGATGAAACACAATTGACCGGTACCACCGGTTCGGAAGGGGGCTGGGATGCTCGGCCAACGCCTGCGTGCCCTGCGCCACCAGCACAACCTCACGCTGCGCCAGGTCGCCGACGCGACCGGCCTGTCGACCGCGCTGCTCAGCCAGATCGAGAACGGCCGCACCGACCCGAGCGTGACGACGCTGCGCAAGCTCGCGCAGGTCTTCGAGGCCGACATGGCCGCCCTCTTCCGCGACCCCGACGCCCCCGCCGTCCACGTCTCGCGCCCCGGCGAACGGTTCCGCATGGCCGCGCCCGCCGGCCTCATCACGTACGAGCGCGTCACGCCCGGCCGCGGCGACTTCGAGGTGCTCCGCGCCGAGCTCGCCCCCGGTGACGTCAGCTCCGAGCACGCCTGGGGCCACGACTCCACCGAGTGCGTCTACGTCCTCGACGGCGAGATCGACGTCACCGTCGGCGCCGAGACCCACCGGCTCGCCGCCGGCGAGGCCGTGACGTTCGACTCCCGCCAGCCGCACCGGTACGCCAACGTCTCCGACGCCCCGGCGGCCTTCCTCCTCACCGTCTCGCCCCCCACCCCCTGACACCCCTCGCACCCGAGCGCGCGACCGCGCGCCTCCCTCCTGGAGCACCATGGACCGCCACGACGTCGACTGGCACGGGTACGTCCCGGCCGTCACGACGCCCTTCGACCGCGACGGCGCGCTCGACCTCGACGCCCTCGGCGAGCAGCTCGAGTGGCTCGTCGGCCAGGGCATGCACGGCGTCGTGCTCGCCGGCACGACCGGTGAGTGGTTCTCCCTCACCGAGGACGAGCGCGCGACGCTGTTCCGCGAGGGGGCGCGTGCGGTCGACGGGCGCATCACCGTGCTCGGCGGCGCCAACGCCTACACCGCCGCGGAGTCCGTGCGGCACGCCCGTGCGGCGCAGGCCGCCGGCCTCGACGGCGTGCTCCTCACGCCCCCGCCGTACGTCGTGCCGACCGAGCGCGAGACCGTGCAGTTCTACCGCGACGTCGCCGCCGGGGCGGACGTGCCGCTGTGCGTCTACAACTGGCCGCGTGGCTGCGTCGTCGACATGGGCACCGACCTGCTCGCCGAGATCACCGAGATCGACACGGTCGTCGCGGTGAAGAACTCGACCGGTGACGCGGCGGCGTTCTGGCGCGGGCTCTACGCCCTCGAGGACCGCGTCCGGTACTTCGGGACCCCGACGACCCCGATGGGCGCCGACCTCGCGGGGCTCGGGCACGGCGACGGCCTCATGGGCGCCGGCGGCGTGCTCGGTGCCGACCACCCCGACTTCTGGCGGGCCGTGGCCGCCGGGGACCGCGACCGCGCCGTGGCCCTCGGCGCGCGCGACCGCGTCGTCATGGAGCGCTGGTTCCGCCCCGACTACGGTGCGAGGTTCGGCAACGCCCAGGCGATCATGAAGACGGCGCTGCGGCTGCGCGGCGTGCCCGCCGGGTACGTGCGCCGCCCGCTGCTCGAGCTGACGGACGACGAGGTCGCCGTCGTGGCCGCGACGCTGCACGACCTCGGCATCGAGACCGTCCCCCTCGCATGACCGAGCACTGCGACGTCGCGGTCGTCGGCGGCGGGCTGCTCGGCTGCGCCACGGCGTACCTGCTCGCCCGCGACGGCGTCGACGTCGTCCTCCTCGAGCGGGACCAGGTGAACCAGCACGCCTCCGGGCAGAACGCCGGCAGCCTGCACTTCCAGCTCGAGTACCGGATGGTCGAGCGGGGTCTGGCGGCGGCACGCACCGCCGCGGCCGCGATGCCGCTCCACCTCGACGCCTCGGCACGGTGGGACGCGCTCGCCGCCGAGCTCGGGCCCGCCCTCGGCGTGGCGCGCCACGGGGGTCTCATGCTGGCCGACGACGCGAGCACCGCGCGGCTGCTCGAGGCGAAGGCCGGCATCGAGCGCGAGCGCGGCCTCGACGTCGAAGTGCTCGGCACGCGCGAGGTCCACGAGCTCGCGCCGTACCTGTCCCGGGCGGTCGTCGCGGCGGCGTACTGCCCGAGCGAGGGGCGCGCGAGCGCCCGCACCGCCGCCCCGGCGCTCGCGCGGGCCGCGGC
>JAEXEM010000329.1 GCA_023401045.1 Actinomycetes bacterium | reverse complement strand
CCGGGCCGCGGGGACCGCGCGGTGCGTGCGGGTCCCGCGGCCGTCGCACCACCGGAATGAGGACGACGACCGGCGCGTTGACGCAGTAGGCTGGGCCAGCCGCTCACGGGCGGTCTGCTTGACAACTCAACACACCCATGGGGGTGATCGGTTTCGACGGTGATCGTCGAGCCAGGTGAAGCGGGTCGAGGATGCACGGTTATCTCGTAAACGCTCCGTGCGACTCATAGGTGCCGATTCCAAGCGCACCGACTTCGCCCTCGCCGCCTGAGCGAGCCTCGAAGTCCGTCGGCCTAGACATGCTCTCGGTCTAGTTCCCGGCGTCATCTAGAGAGCCACTGCTGTCCGTCCTCGTCGGTGGGGCGGGCGGGACTCCTAGCCGACTGAGCCCGTCCACGTCTTGTCCGCGTGATCGTGGGGGCTGAGAAAATCTGCTGCGGACTGCACCCGGAGAAGCCCTGGTCCCACGTCATCGGACGCGGGTTCGATTCCCGCCACCTCCACGTCCGAAGGCCGTCGTCCCACTGAGGGACGGCGGCCTTCGTCGTGCCCGGGAGGTCCTGGAGGCGGTGCACGCCGGCGAGGTCGTCGTCAGCGAGGTGCCCGGGCGGGCTCGGCCCGCCCCCGGGCTGGACCGGCCCGGACGGGAGGAGGGGCTCACCGACCGTGAGGCGGAGGTCCTGGCCCTCATCACGCAGGGGCTGAGCAACGCCGACGTCGCGGTGCACACGTACCTCAGCCCGAACACCGTGAAGTCCTACGTCCGCTCCGTCTACCGGAAGATCGGCGTGGACAGCCGGACCAGGGCGGTGCTCTGGGGCATCGCCCACGGGTTCGAGCCGGACACGAGGCGGATCGACCACTGGCGCGGCGGGCCGTGAGCGAAGCGGTGAGCCGTCGCTCGACGTGTGGCGCGGTGCCCGGCACACCGGCCGCACCGGTGGTCGGCTAGGTTCAGGCGGTGCCCACCCGCCTCGGACCGCGCGTTCGTCCCCGTCGATGAGCACCGCGACCGTCATCGGCGGCGGCCCCGCCGGCCTCGTCGCCGCCGAGGTCATGGCCCGCGCCGGTGTGGACGTCACGGTGCACGAGCGCATGCCGTCCGTGGGGCGCAAGCTCCTCATGGCAGGGCACGGCGGTCTCAACATCACGCACACCGAAGCGCGCGACGCGTTCCTCGCGCGGTACGGCGCGTCGGCCGACCGGCTGCGCCCGGCGCTCGACCTGTTCGGGCCCGAGGACCTGCGCGAGTGGTGCGCCGGGCTGGGGGAGCCGACGGTGGTCGGGTCGAGCGGGCGGGTCTTCCCGCGCTCGTTCCGCGCGACGCCGTTGCTGCGCGCGTGGCTCGCGCGGCTGGCCGACCTCGGCGTACGGATCGAGAAGCGGCAGCGGTGGGACGGGTGGACGCCCGACGGGGCGTCGCGGTTCACCGGTGCCGACGGGACGACGACCGAGGTCGACGCGGACGTGACGGTGCTCGCGCTCGGGGGAGCGTCCTGGCCGCGGCTGGGGTCCGACGGTGGCTGGGTCGGCCACGTCACCGAGCGCGGCGTCGCGGTGACGTCGCTGCGGGCCGCCAACGTCGGGGTGCGTGTCGCGTGGACCGAGGTGTTCGCGCAGCGGTTCGCCGGGACGCCGCTGAAGAACGTCGCGCTCACGGTCCGCGGGCGCCCGGGCACGCGCACCCGCGGAGACGCGATGCTCACCCGCACCGGGCTCGAGGGCGGCCCGGTCTACGCCGTCGGCGCCGCGATCCGGGAGGTCCTCGACGCGCAGGGCCGATGCGTCGTCGAGGTCGACCTGCGCCCGGACCTCACCGTCGCCCAGCTCGAGGAGCGGCTCGCGCGCCGGCGCCCCAAGGACTCCGGCTCCACCTGGCTGCGCCGGACCGTCGGCCTCGACCCCGCCGCGATCGGGCTGCTCCGTGAGGCAGGCGCCGGCGCGCTGCCGGCCACCGGCACGGCCGCACGGATGGGCATGGTGCCCGTGGTCGTCACGGCCACCATGCCCATCGAGAAGGCCATCTCGACCGCGGGCGGCATCGCGTGGTCGCAGGTCGACGACGCGCTCATGCTGCGCGCGGTGCCGGGCACGTTCGTCGCCGGCGAGATGCTCGACTGGGAGGCGCCGACCGGCGGCTACCTCCTGCAGGCGTCGTTCAGCACCGGGGTGCTCGCGGCCCGCGGCGCGCTCGCCCGGCTCGGAGCAGCAGGGGCCCACGCCCCGTGGGGCGAGCACGCTCCGCTCCTGCCGGGCGCCGCGGTCACCCCACCACCCCCGTCCGGTACGCCCACACCACCGCCTGCACCCGGTCACGCAGGTCGAGCTTGGTGAGGATGCGCGAGACGTAGGTCTTCACGGTCTCGTGGCTGAGGACGAGGGCGGCGGCGATCTCGGCGTTCGACAGGCCGTCGGCGACGAGGCGCAGCACGTCGAGCTCGCGCGGGGTGAGAGGGGACGCGGCGGGGTCGACGGGCGGCGGGGCGACGCGGTTGGCGTAGCGGCCGACGAGGCGGCGGGTCACCTCGGGGGCGAGGAGCGCGTCGCCGGCGGCGACGGTGCGGATGCCGTCGAGCAGGCGGGCCGGTGGAGCGTCCTTGAGGAGGAAGCCGCTGGCACCGGCGCGCAGCGCCTCGTAGACGTACTCGTCGAGGTCGAACGTCGTGACGACGAGGACCTTGACCGGGTCGGTGACGCCGGCGCCGGCGAGCAGGCGGGTCGCCTCGATGCCGTCGAGGACGGGCATCCGGACGTCCATGACGACGACGTCCGGGCGCAGCCGGCCGGCCAGGTCGACGGCGGTGCGCCCGTCACCGCACTCGCCGACGACCTCGAGGTCGGGCTGGGCGTCGATGATCGTCGCGAGACCGGTGCGGATGAGCGCCTGGTCGTCGCACACGAGCACGCGGGTCGTCACGACGCACCACCGACCGGGATGCGGGCGCGCACGTCGAAGCCGTCGGGGCGTGGTTCGGCACGCATCTCCCCGCCGAGCGCCGCCACCCTCGCGCGCAGGCCGCTCAGGCCGCGGCCGGAACCCGGCGCCGTCGGGGCCGTGGCCGGCCCGTCGGTGCTCACGTGCACGCTGATCTCCTCGTGGTCGTGCCGGACGTGGACGGTCGTCACGCTGCCGTGGGCGTGCTTGAGGGCGTTCGTCAGCGCCTCCTGGACCACCCGGTACGCGGTGAGATCGGCGCCGCCCGGTGTCGGGGACGGCACGCCCTCCTCGACGTACTCGACCGGCTGCCCGGCCCGGCGGGTCCGCTCGACGAGCTCGAGGACGTCACCGACGACCGGTGCCCGCTGGTCCGGCCCGTGCCCGGGGTCGAGCACGTCGAGCAGGTGCCGCAGGTCGGCGACGGCCTTGCGACCCGTGTCTGCGACCCCCTCGAGCGTGCGGTCCAGCCGCTCGGGGTCGCCGGCCTGGTACCGGGCGGCCTCGGTCTGCACGACCATCGCCGTCACGTGGTGCGTGACGACGTCGTGCAGCTCGCGGGCCAACCGCGTCCGCTCGGCGGTGCGGCTGCGCTCGGCGACCGCCCGGCGCTGCGC
>JAEXEM010000327.1 GCA_023401045.1 Actinomycetes bacterium | reverse complement strand
GGCCATGGCCCTGCCCGACGCCGAGCTGCCGTCGACGCGCGGTCCGGCGAGCGACGGTCCCCCGCCGCAGAGGGTGTGGGCGGACCGCGACCCCGCGGCCGCACGCCGGCTCGCGGCCGCGCGCGAGGTCGTCGCCGAGCTGTCGCAGCGTCACACCGTGCCCGTCGAGAACCTCCTCCAGCCGGACCTGCTGCGCCGGCTGTGCTGGTCCCCGCCGCCCGCGCTCGACGAGTCCTCCGTCGGGGCGGTGCTCTCCGCCGGCGGTGCCCGGCCGTGGCAGGTCGAGCTGCTCGCCGGCCGGCTCGCGACCGCGCTGAGCGCGGCCTGACCTCCTCGCACGGCTCCGAGGGGCGCAGCGGGGCGCCCTGGCGGACGGGGGTTACTCTCGGGTAACTTGCGGGCACCGGGACCATGGTCCCGGTCGCGACGCACGTTCTCGCGCCCCTGGACACCGCCGTCCCACAGGAGACCACCCGATGCCGAGCACCTCCGTCAGCGGCGCCCGCCGCGTCGTCTTCGTCGACGGGGTGAGGACCCCGTTCGGCCGCGCCCGCAAGGACGGTCTGTACGCGCACACGCGTGCCGACGACCTCGCCGTCCGGACCGTCCGCGAGCTGCTGCGCCGCCACCCGCAGCTGCCGCCCGAGCGGGTCGACGACGTCGCGCTCGCCGCGACGACCCAGCAGGGCGACCAGGGCCTCACGCTCGGCCGCACGGTCGCCATGCTGTCCGGGCTGCCGACGACCGTCCCCGGCTTCGCCATCGACCGGATGTGCGCCGGCGCCATGACCGCCGTGACGACGACCGCCTCCGCCATCGGCTTCGGCGCCCAGGACGTGACGATCGCCGGCGGCGTCGAGCACATGGGCCGCCACCCCATGGGCTTCGACGCCGACCCGAACCCGCGGTTCCTCGCCGAGCGCATCGTCGCCGCCGACGCCCTCAACATGGGCGTCACCGCCGAGAACCTCCACGACCGCTTCCCCGCGCTGACGAAGGAGCGCGCGGACGCGTACGGCGTGGCGAGCCAGGCGAAGTACGCCGCCGCGCTGGCCGCCGGGAAGATCGACCCCGACCTCGTGCCCGTCGCGCTGCGCGACCCCGAGCGCGGCTGGGGCCTGGCGACGGCCGACGAGCCGCCGCGCCCCGGCACGACGCTCGAGGGCCTCGCCGGTCTCGCGACCCCCTTCCGTGCCGGCGGCCGGGTCACCGCCGGCACGTCCGCGCCGCTCACCGACGGCGCGGCGTCCTGCCTGCTCGCCGCCGAGGAGGTGGCCGAGGAGCTCGGGCTGCCGGTCCGCATGCGGATGGTCTCGTTCGCGTACGCCGGGGTCGAGCCCGAGGTCATGGGCCTGGGACCGGTGCCCTCGACGCACAAGGCGCTCGCCCGCGCCGGCCTCACCGTCGACGACATCGGCCTCTTCGAGCTCAACGAGGCGTTCGCCGTCCAGGTGCTCTCGTTCCTCGACGCGTTCGGCATCGCCGACGACGACCCGCGCGTCAATCCGTACGGCGGCGCCATCGCCGTCGGGCACCCGCTCGCCTCGTCCGGCGTGCGCCTCATGACGCAGCTCGCGCGCCAGTTCGCCGAGCACCCCGAGGTCCGCTACGGCCTCACGGCGATGTGCGTCGGCCTCGGGCAGGGCGGCACCGTCATCTGGGAGAACCCGCACTTCACCGCCGAGGAGGCCGCCCGATGAGCACGCCCGAGCCGCGCCCCGAGCGCGTCACCCACGCCCTCGTCCGGGACGTCCGCCTGCCCGGCGACCTCGGCACGCTCGCCCTCGTCACGCTCGACAACGGGCTCGACCACACGAAGCCGACGACGCTCGGCCCGCAGGGCATCGCCGAGCTCACCGCCGCGCTGCGCACCCAGCAGGAGCGCGCCGCGGCCGGTGAGATCGCCGCCGTCGCGATCACCGGCAAGCCGTACTACCTCGCCGCCGGCGCCGACCTGCTCCAGGTCACCGGCGTGCGCACCCGCGAGGCCGCGCTCGCACTCGGCCGTGGCGGGCACGAGGCGTACCGGCTGCTCGGCGAGATGGGCGTGCCGACGTTCGCGTTCGTCAACGGCGCCGCACTCGGCGGGGGGTTCGAGGTCGCGCTCAACTGCGACTACCGCACCGCCGCGGCCGACGTGCGTGCCCTCGCGCTGCCGGAGACCGGCCTGGGACTCGTGCCGGGCTGGGGCGGCGCCTACCTCGTGCCGCGCCTCGTCGGCATCGAGAAGGCCGTCGAGGTCGTCCTCACCCGACCGGCCGCGAACAAGCCGTACACCGCGGCCCAGGCCGCCGAGATCGGGCTCGTCGACGTCGTGCTCGACCCGGCGGACTTCCTCGAGGAGTCGGTGCGCTGGGCGGCCGGCGTGCTGCGCGGCGACGTCACCGTCGAGCGTCGCCCGCTCGACGACGCCGCGACCTGGTCGGCCGTCGTCGACGCCGCCCGTGCCCGGCTCGACGCCGTCGTCCACGGCTCGCGCCCGGCGCCCGGACGCGCGCTCGACCTCATGGCCGCCGCCCGGGACGCCGACAAGGACGCCGCGTTCGCCGCCGAGGACGAGGCGCTCGCCGACCTCATCCTCAGCGACGAGATGCGCGCGAGCGTCTACGCGTTCGGTCTCGTGCAGGGCGGCAAGAAGCCCACCGGCGCGCCCGACCCGTCGCTCGCCCGCCGCGTCACGCGCGTCGGCGTCGTCGGCGCGGGCCTCATGGCCTCCCAGATCGCGCTGCTCTTCGCGCAGCGCCTCGGCGTCCCCGTCGTCATGCGCGACCTCGACGAGGCACGCGTCGAGCAGGGGCTCGCCGCGGTGCGGGCCTCGGTCGAGCGGCTCGTCTCGACCGGCCGGATGCCCGCGGACACCGGGGCGCGCATCGTCGCCCAGGTGACCGGCTCGACGTCGATCGAGGTGTTCGCCGACTGCGACCTCGTCATCGAGGCGGTTACCGAGGTGCTCGACCTCAAGAAGCGCGTGTTCGCCGAGCTCGAGGACGTCGTCGCCCCCGACGCCGTGCTCGCGACGAACACGTCCGCGCTGTCCGTCACACGGATGGCCGCCGACCTGCGCCATCCCGAGCGGGTCGTCGGGCTGCACTTCTTCAACCCCGTCGTGGCGATGCCGCTCGTCGAGGTCGTCACGGCCGAGCAGACCTCCGACGAGGCGCTGGCCACGGGCTTCGCGGTCGCCGGAAAGCTCCGCAAGACGGCGGTCCTCGTCGCCGACCGGCCCGGGTTCGTCGTCAACCGGCTGCTCGTGCTGCTGCTCGGCAAGATCGTCGAGGCCGTCGAGAACGGCACGCCGGTCGAGGTCGCGGACCGCGCCCTCGACCCGCTCGGGCTGCCGATGCCGCCGTTCGAGCTCTTCGACCTCGTCGGCCCCGCCGTCGGGCTGCACGTCCTCACGTCGCTGCGCGAGGACCTCGGGGACCGCTTCCCGCGCTCCCCCGGCCTCGAGAAGCTCGTCGCGGACGGCACGAGGGTCGTCACGCCGGCGCCCGCCAAGGGCCTGCCCAAGCGAGTCGACCCGGCCGTCCAGGCAGTGTTCGACGCCGCTCGCGAGGTCCCGGCGGCGGGCGAGCCGCTCGACGAGGCCGGCGTCCTCGACGCGGTGCTCACGGCGCTCGCCGTCGAGGTCGGCCACATGCTCGAGGAGGGCGTCGTCGCCACCCCGCAGCAGATCGACCTCTGCATGATCCTCGGCGCCGGGTGGGGCTTCCACCTCGGCGGGCTCACCCCGTACCTCGACCGCACGGGGTACAGCGAGCGCGTCCTCGGGCGGCGGCTGCTGCCCGACGGCGTCGCGAACGTCCCGGCCGGCTGACGCCCCGACGCACCGCTCGCCCCTCACGGGCTGGATCGACCTCTCACCCCTCCTTCCTAGGCGCGAGAGGTCGATCCACCCCTCCCCTCCCGCGAGAAGTCGATCCAGCCCTCGCGAGGCGCCCTGGGTTCACTCGGTCGCGAGCGCGCCGAAGCGCTCGCTCGCAGCGACCCGACCACACCCCGGCCGGCGCCCGTCCGGCCCACGGCGCGGCGCCCCGTCGATCCAGGACGCCCGTCCGACGCAAGATCGTCAGGGATGACCTCCCACGACGTCGTCGACCTCCGGGCGCTGCGCGCCGCCGGCATGCCGTGGCGCGAAGCCCACGACCTCGCACGGTCGCCGGACTACGTCCACGTCCTGCGCTCGGTGCTGCTGCACCGGTCCGTGGTGGACGACACCGTGGCGCGGGCGCACGCCGTCGCCCTCGTGCTGCCGGACGGCGCAGCCGTGTGCGGTGCCACGGCTGCGTGGCTGCACGGGGTCGACGCCCGCGTGCCCGGCCGGCATCACGGGCCCGCGGACCTGCAGTGCGTCGTGCCGCTCGGGACCGCCCGTCGGCGGCGCCCGGGGCTCGCGAGCCGGGTGAGCTCGCTCCCGGCGCACGACGTCACCCTGGTACACGACATCCCCACCACGACGCCGCTGCGGACGGCTCTCGATCTCGCGCGGTACACGCCGGCGTACGTCGGGCTCGCCGCGCTCGACACCTTCGCGCACCGCGGCATGGTGACGGTGCCGGACCTCGCTGCGCGGCTGTCGGGCTTGCGGGGTGCGCGGAACGTCGCGCGCGCCCGTCGCCTCGTCGAGCTCTGCGAGCCGGCGACCGAGTCCGCCGGCGAGTCGTGGCTACGCCTGCGCCTCGTCGAGGCGGGCCTGCCCCGGCCGGTGCCCCAGATCAGCATCCGCGACGCGACGGGGCGCGAGGTGTACCGCCTCGACCTGGGGTACCCCGACCAGCGCGTCGGGGTCGAGTACGACGGCGACGCGCACCACTTCGCGACGCACGCCCAGCACGTCGCCGACCTCCGACGGCGCGACGACCTGAGACGTCGCTTCGGCTGGGAGGTCATCGGGGTGCACCGGGGCGACGTTCTCGGACGCCGCGCCGACCTGGAGCGCGCGACCGGGGAGATGATCCGGTTCCCGGGACCGTTGCTCGCGCGGCGGGAGTGGTGACCGGGAGGCCTCGACGCCGCGACGGTGCGTCCTGGGCGCCTCGCCGGGGCGGATCGCCCGCTCACGCCAGGCGGGAGGGCGCGCACGCAGCGGTCCGCAACTGGCGAGGGCGGGATCGACGCTCACGCCTGGCGAGGACGCGTCCGCCGAGCGCCGCAGCCACCCAGGGCAGGATCGACCGCTCACGCCAGGAGAGAGGGCGCGCACGCCGGTGTCCGCAGCAGCTCATGGCGGGTCGACCGCTCACCCCTGGGGAGGGCGGAGTGAGGGGGCGGTGGGCCAGCCTCGCTGTCGGGGCTGGATCGACCTGTCGTGGGAGGGGGTCGAGGGGGGGTCAGAAGGTGGTGAGGCCGCGGGCGCGGAAGACCTCGCGCACCGCCTCGGTCGCCTCGGGGGTCGGGGGCGCGACGTCGTCGAGCTCGTAGCGCATCCCGAGCTCGGCCCACTTGTCGCGGCCCATCTGGTGGAACGGCAGGACCTCGACGCGCTCGACGGCGGGGCCGAACGAGGCGACGTGGTCGGCGACGGCGGCGACGTTCTCGGGAGCGTCGGTGAGGCCCGGCACGAGGACGAACCGGATCCACATCCGGTTGCCGCGGGCGGCCAGCCGGCGGCCGAAGTCGAGGGTGGGCTGCAGCTCACGACCCGTCACCCGACGGTACGTCTCCGGCAGCCCGGACTTGACGTCGAGCAGGACGAGGTCGACGTCGTCGAGCATCTCGTCGGTCGCGTGCGCCCCGAGGAAGCCCGAGGTGTCGATCGCGACGGGCACGTCCATCGCGGCCGCGCCGCGCACGAGGCGCCGGACGAACGCCGGCTGCATGAGCGGCTCTCCGCCGGAGATGGTCACTCCCCCGCCGGTGGCCGTGAAGACGCCGCGGTAGCGGGCGATGCGTGCGAGGAGCTCGTCGGCCGTGACGTCGGTGCCGCGGCGCATCTGCATGGTGTCGGGGTTGTGGCAGTACAGGCACCGCAGCGGGCAGCCCGACAGGAAGATCGTCAGCCGGGTGCCCGGGCCGTCGACGGCCGTGACGAGCTCCCAGGAGTGGACCGACCCGACCCGGCCCTCGCGCACGGCGGCGAGCCGCTCCGAGCGCTCCTGGTCGACGGTCTCCAGGCCGGCGGTGCCGTGGCCGTGGGCACGGCTGTGCGAGCCGCCGACGAGCGGGAGACCGAGCTCGACGACCGGGGCACCGGTCTGCTCGGAGGTGCTCGTCATGGTCGCCTCGCTCGGTGTCGTTCGGGGTGGTGGTCCCCGGGCCGGCGGGGGCCGCCGGGGCGGGGGCCGCGGGG
>JAEXEM010000294.1 GCA_023401045.1 Actinomycetes bacterium | reverse complement strand
GCCCGCGGGCTGCGCCTCGACCGGCGACGCGCCGACCGGCTGTGGTCCGACGCCCTCGCCGCGCCCGTCGACGTGCCGCTGTCGTGGATCCACGCCGACGCCCACCCGTACAACCTGCTGAGCGACGGGGGCCGGTTCGCCGGCATCCTCGACTGGGCCGACATCGCCGGAGGCGACCCCGCGACCGACCTCGGCTTCCTCTGGCTCTCCCTACCCGCCGCCGGGGTCGCGGCGGCGCTCGACGCCCACGGCGCCTCCGACGCGACCGCCGCCCGCGCGCACGGCACCGGGCTGGCGATGGCGGCGGGCTGGACCGTGCGCGACGAGGGCACCCGGGAGATCGGGTGGCGGGCGCTCACGGCGCTCGGGGTGGTGGTACGCGCCGTCCCGGCCGGACCGTGACCTGCGCGCAACACGGTTGACACAACCACCACATAACGTCACCGCACCCGTGGACACGGGCCCGCTGCGGGGCCACCCTGAACCCACCCGGTCGGGGAGGCCGCGCAGCAGGCGCACGACGACGAGGAGGCCGGGATGTTCGACCACGTCGACCCCTTCATCGGCACCGAGGCCACGGACCTGCCCGAGCCCACCGGCCTGGCCGCGACGTGGTGGTGGCCCAAGCCGCAGGTCGGCAACACCCACCCCGGTGCGACGTACCCCTTCGGCATGGTGTCGGCGTGCGCGTACTCCGGGGCGTACCCGACGGGGTACGGCCGGTACGACCTGTCGACCGAGGGCACGCCCCCGGTGCTGCACGACAGGCTCGTGGCCAGCGGGTTCACGCACTTCCAGCAGTCCGGGACCGGTGCGATCCGCAAGTACTACAACTACTTCCGGGTCACCCCGATGCTCAGCCCGCTCGACGACCTCGGCCGCACGTGGGACATCGTCGAGGAGGAGGCCGAGCCGGGGTACTACGCGGCGACGCTCGCGTCGGGCATCCGCGCGGAGATCACCGTCGGCCCGAAGTCCGCGGTCCACCGGTACACGTTCCCCGCGCACCGCGACGCGCGGCTCGTCATCGACTTCTCCCTCGGCGGGCTCGACATCCCCTACGGGCGGACCATCCCGCTGCGCGCGCACCTGGAGTCGGTGAGCCCGGGCTGCGCGGAGGGCGAGATCGTCGTCGAGGGCGCGCCGCTCGCGGTGCGGGTCGAGTGCGACGCACCGCACTGGCGGCAGCTGCTCTGGTACGACCGGCGGCTCATGCCCGGCGGCACCCGGCTCGACTTCGACCGGATCCGCCCGACGACCCTGCGTCCGTTCGGTCTCATGTGGGCCGGGCCGACGGAGCCCGGGCAGACCGTCGAGCTGCGGTTCGGGTTCTCGCTGCGCGGTGCCGCGCAGGCGACGCGCTCCCTCGAGCGGGACTGCGGGCCCGGCCCGCAGTCCTTCGACCGCCGCCGCGCGACGACGCGCGAGGTGTGGCGCGAGCACCTCGGCAAGGTCCAGGTCGACACCCCGTCCCCGGAGCGCGCGACCGTCATGGGCACCGCGCTGTACCACTCGCTCGTCAAGCCGTGCCTCGCCCCCGACGAGTCGCCGTTCTGGCCGACACCCGGCCCGTTCGCGTTCGACCTGTCGACGATGTGGGACATCTACCGCACCCACCTGCCGCTCATGACGGCGCTCGTGCCGGACCGCGCGGTCGAGCTCGCGAACGCGCTGCTCCACATCGCCGAGGAGGAGGGCAACCTCCCCATCGGCTACCGGATGGCCCGTGGCGCCGACCGGTTCAGCCGGCAGGGCTCGGCGCTCGCGCACACCTTCCTCGCCGACCTGTGCGCGCTCGGGATGCCGGGCATCGACTGGGACTGGGCCCTCGTCCACATGAACGACGACCTGCGCCGCACCTACGGCGAGGAGTTCCTCCAGCACGGGGTCACGCACCCGGTGAGCCACACGCTCGACCTCGCGTTCGGGTACTGGTGCACCGCACGCGTCGCGGGGCGCTGCGAGGACCGGACGCTGCGTGAGCAGTTCGCCTCGCTCGCGGCACGGTGGGCCAACGCCTTCGACCCGGCGACGGGCCTGCTCGTCGACTCGACGTTCTACGAGGGCGGCCGGTGGAACTACTCGTTCCGCCTCCTGCACGACATGGCCTCGCGCATCGACCTCGCCGGCGGCGACGACGCGTTCGTCGCCATGCTCGACCGGTTCTTCGGGTTCGGGGCGGACCCCGTCAAGCAGCCGGGTCTGCGGCCGGACGTCACCGAGATGGCCGCCGGGTACGCGCTCGACCGCTTCGAGGGCCTCAACAACGAGCCCGACATGGAGGCCCCCTGGTCGTACATGTACGCCGGGCGGCCGGACCGCACGGCGCAGGTCGTCCACGACATCGTCCACCAGCAGTTCGGGACGGGCCGCGGCGGGCTGCCGGGCAACGACGACTCGGGCGGGTTGTCGTCCTGGTACGTGTGGGCGACCCTGGGGCTGTTCCCCGTGGCCGGGCAGAACCTCTTCCTGCTCAACGCCCCCGCCTGGCGGGAGGCCCGCATCGACGTCGGCGGCCGGCCGCTGACGGTGGAGACGACGGGGTTCGTCGAGCCCGAACCGGGCGGCCCCGTCCAGCACGTGCAGTCCGTCCACCTCGACGGCGCACCTCTCGACCGCCCGTACCTCACCGGTACCGAGCTCCACGCCGGCGGACGGCTGCGCATCGACCTCGGCCCCGAACCGTCCGGCTGGGGCGTCAGCCACCGGCCGCCCAGCTCACGCGCCCCGCACCTCGACGTCCCGCTGCCCGCACGCCCCTGACCGCGTTCGCCGCCCCGTCCCCCGCAGGCCCACCGGCCCGCACCCCGGGGGCGGCGACCCCTCGACCCGAGAGGACGACGCCGTGGACACTCCCGCCGCCGCCCGCCCCGACCGCCGCCTCGTCGTCGTCGTGCGCGCCGACCCTGTCATCTGCGGCCACTCCGGCGAGGCCCGCAACCTCGCCGAGGCCGCGCTGCAGCGCGGGTTCGACGAGGTCCGCATCGTCACGTGGCCCGTCGACCGGCTGCAGGAGGCCGGCCTGCCGCTCAAGCCGCTCGACGGCGTCATGCCGTACTCGCCGGGGATCGTCGTCGAGCGCCCCGAGCCGGTGGGCGACTACAAGGTCCCCGACGGCCGGTACCTCGCCGGGCTCACCGGCCGGCTCGTCGAGCTCTTCACCGACGGCGTGCCGACGGTCGCGATGTCGCTCTACCTGTCCCCGCACGCGACGGCCGTCGCCGACGCGGTGACGGTCGCGCGCCGCACCGGGCTGCCGGTGAACGTCGTCACCGTCGCGGAGGCCGTCGGGTCGGACGTGACGAACGTCGTGCGCGCCTGCGTCGAGGAGGACCGGTTCGGCGCGGCCGCGCACGTGCTCACCCAGTACCTCTCGCACGACGTCGTCCTCGCGGTGTCGCAGTACACGCGCGACCTCGTCGTCACCGAGGCCGCCGCGATCGACGCCCGGCACGGCACGCGCTTCGCCGACGAGTGCCGCGAGCGCATCGCCGTCTCCTACCCCGCGGTCGACGTCGGCACGTACCTGGCCCGCGACGAGTGCGAGACCGACCGCGTGCTCGCCGCCCGCGGCCTCGAGCGCGACGGGTACGTCCTCTTCCTCTCCCGGCTCGCGCACGCCAAGGGCGTCGACGACCTCATCGACGGCTACGTCCGCTCCGGTGCACCGGCCGCCGGGCGCCGCCTCGTCGTCGCCGGCAACGGCCCGCAGGCCGCCGAGCTGCGCGCCCGCGCCGCCGCCACCCCCGTCGCCGACCTCATCACGTTCCTCGACGACGTCCCCGACGACGAGAAGAGCCACCTCATGGCCGGCTGCACCGCGTTCGTGCTGCCGTCCAAGCCGCGCCCGGAGTTCGTCGAGACCTTCGGCATCGCGCTCGTCGAGAAGATGCTCTCCGGCGGCGGGCCGGTCATCACCACCGCGACCGGTGGCATCGGGGAGGCCGTCGGCGACACCGCGATCATCGTGCCCGTCGAGGACCCGGACGCCATCGCCCGCGCGATCGACGTGGTGCTCGCCATGGACCGCACCGAACGGGCCGACGCCGCCGAGCGGGCACGGGAGTACGCCCTGAAGTTCGACCGCGGGGTGGTGCTCGACAAGATCCTCGACCGGGTGGGCGCGGCGACGTGGGCGGCGGTGCCGGCCTGAGGCACCCGGTCCTCAGCGGCACGTGCGCCCGCCAGGCCGCGGGCGTCGCGCGACCCGCGGGCCGCGTCGTGGTCGCCG
>JAEXEM010000281.1 GCA_023401045.1 Actinomycetes bacterium | reverse complement strand
GTGCCCGGCGGGGTGCTCCACCGCGCCGGGCACACCGAGGCCGCCGTCGACCTGTGCCGGCTCGCCGGCCTCGAGCCGGTCGGGGCGATCGCCGAGCTCGTCCGTGACGACGGCCGCATGGTCCGGCTCGCCGAGGCGTCCCGGATCGCGCAGGAGGAGGGCCTCGTCCTCCTGACGATCGCCGACCTGCGCGCCTGGCGCGTCGCGCACGACGACGTCGCCACGCCCGCCGAGGAGGCCGCTGCGGCCGCACCGCGCGTGCACGCCACGCACACCGCGTACCTGCCGACCCGGCACGGGGACTTCCGCGTCCACGGCTACCGCGACCTGCGCACCGGTGACGAGCACCTCGCGCTCGTCTCGACCAGCGGCCTGGCCGACGAGCCCACCGTCCGCGTCCACTCCGAGTGCCTCACGGGCGACGCGTTCGGCTCCGCGCGCTGCGACTGCGGCCCCCAGCTCGACGCCGCCCTGCAGATCGCCGCCCTCGAGCGCGGCGCCGTCGTCTACCTGCGCGGCCACGAGGGCCGGGGGATCGGTCTGCTGGCGAAGGTCGCGGCGTACGCGCTGCAGGACGAGGGGCGGGACACGGTCGAGGCGAACGTCGACCTCGGCTGGCCCGCGGACCGCCGCGAGTACGGCGCGGCCGCGGCGATCCTCGCCGACCTCGGTGTCGAGCGGGTGCGGCTGCTGACGAACAACCCCGCGAAGGTCGCGGGGCTGCGGGCGCACGGCATCGAGGTGACGCAGGTGCGTGGCCTCGAGGTCGGGCGCACCCCGCACAACGAGGCGTACCTGCGGACGAAGGCGACGAGCATGGGTCATCTGCTCCACCTCGACGGTCCGGGCTCCCCGGACCTCGCACCCGCGGTGCACGTCGAGCCCGTCCTCGCCGGCCCGGCTCCCGCCGGGACGGACACGACCGACCACCCCATCGACCCCCTGGAGGAGCTCGCATGAGCGGCGCCGGAGCACCCACCCTCACCCTCGACGGCAGCGGCCTGCGGGTCGTCGTCGTCGCGGCGAGCTGGCACACGGTCGTCATGGACGGCCTGCTCGCCGGTGCGCAGCGCGCACTGCACGAGGCCGGCGTGACGGACGTCACCGTCGTGCGCGTCCCGGGCTCGTTCGAGCTGCCGGTGGCCGCGCAGCGCGCCGCACGGTCCGGGGCGGACGCGGTCGTCGCGCTCGGCGTCGTCGTCCGCGGCGGGACCCCGCACTTCGAGTACGTGTGCCAGGCGGCGACGCAGGGCCTCACCGAGGTCGCGCTGCGCACCGGGGTGCCCGTCGGCTTCGGCGTCCTCACGTGCGACGACGACGAGCAGGCGCTCGACCGCGCCGGCCTGCCAGGCTCGAAGGAGGACAAGGGTGCCGAGGCCGCGCAGGCCGCCGTGGCGACGGTGATCGCGCTGCGCGACCTGTGATCGACTGGCTGTTCGACGCCCGGCTGGTCGTCGGGGGAGTGCCGCTGCTGTGGCGCGAGGTCGTCGGCAACGGCTTCGGTCTGGCGTCCGCGCTCGGCGGCACCCGGCGCCGGGTGTGGGCGTGGCCGGTGGGCATCGCGGGCAACCTCCTGCTGCTCACGGTCTTCCTCGGCGGGGTCTTCGACACCCCGCAGGACAAGGACCTCTACGGCCAGGCGGGACGGCAGGTGCTCTTCCTCGCCGTGTCGGTCTACGGCTGGGTGCGCTGGCGCCGTGCGCGTGAGGCCGGCGGGCCGGCCGTCGTGCCGCGGTGGGCCGGGGCGCGCGCCCGGGCCGGGCTCGTCGTCGCGGCCGTCGTCGGGACGCTCGTCACCGGCCTGGTCTTCCGGGCCCTCGGGTCGTGGGGTCCCTGGGCCGACGCGTGGATCCTCACCGGCAGCCTCCTGGCGACGTACGGCATGGCGCGGGGGTGGACGGAGTTCTGGCTCGTGTGGCTGGCCGTCGACGCGGTCGGCGTGCCGCTGCTGCTCCAGGCCGGGTACTACCCGTCGGCGGTGCTCTACGCCGTCTACGGCGTGGTCGTCGCCCGCGGGTTCGTCGTGTGGCGCCGGGCGCAGCGGGCCGAGCTCGCCGTGCCGACGCCGGCCGCCCCGTCCGTGGGCACTCCCGCCGCAGGTCGGCAGGACGTCTAGGCTCTACCCACGTGAAGACCTTCGACTCGTTGTTCGCCGAGCTGGCCGGCAAGGCCGCCACCCGACCGGCCGGATCCGGCACCGTCGCGGAGCTGGACGCGGGGGTGCATGCCATCGGCAAGAAGGTCGTCGAGGAGGCCGCCGAGGTGTGGATGGCCGCGGAGCACGAGTCCGACGAGCGCACCGCCGAGGAGATCTCGCAGCTCCTCTACCACCTCCAGGTCCTCATGCTCGCCCGCGGTCTGACGCTCGAGGACGTGTACACCCACCTCTGAGCCGTCCCGCCCCCACCCCGTGCCGCCGAGGCGGCGCCCGAACCACACCCGAGGACACCGTGCTGAGGATCGCCGTCCCCAACAAGGGCTCCCTGTCGGAGCCCGCCGTCGAGATGCTGCGCGAGGCCGGGTACCGGCAGCGACGCGACAGCCGCGAGCTCGTCCTGCCCGACCCGGACAACGACGTCGAGTTCTTCTTCCTGCGCCCGCGCGACGTCGCGGTCTACGTCGGGGCCGGCACGGTCGACGTCGGCATCACCGGCCGCGACCTGCTCATCGACTCCGCGTCGCAGGCCGTCGAGCACCTGCCCCTGGGCTTCGCCCGCTCGACGTTCCGGTTCGCCGCCCCGGCGGGCACGCTCACCGACGCCCGGCAGATCGCCGGTCTGCGGGTCGCGACGTCGTACGCCGAGCTCGTCTCGGTCTACCTGCGCGAGCGGGGGATCGAGCCGGCAGCGGTCGTCCGCCTCGACGGCGCCGTGGAGTCCGCGATCCAGCTCGGCGTCGCCGACGTCATCGCCGACGTCGTCGAGACCGGCACGACGCTGCGCGCCGCCGGCCTCGAGGTCTTCGGCGAGCCGATCCTGCGCTCGGAGGCGCTGCTCGTGCGCCGCGCCGACGTCGAGCAGCCGCCCGGCCTCGACGTCCTCACCCGCCGGCTGCAGGGCGTGCTCACCGCGCGCGAGTACGTCCTCATGGACTACGACGTGCCGCTGCCGCTCGTCGAGGCCGCCGTCGCCATCACCCCGGGCCTGGAGTCGCCGACCGTCTCGCCGCTGCACAACGGCGAGTGGGCCGCGGTGCGCGCCATGGTGCCGCGAAGCCAGACGAACCGCGTGATGGACGCCCTGTACGACGTCGGCGCGCGCGCCATCCTCGTGACGTCGATCCACGCCTGCCGGATCTGACGGTGGCCGACCTCGACGCACCGTTCCGTCCCCGGCTTGCCCGGGTCGTCACCCTCGCCGTGGCGGTCGTCGTCCTCGTGCTCGTCGGTGTCCTCGTGCTGACGATGCCCGGCCTGGCCCCGCTCGACCAGGCGGGGTTCGTGCTCTTCGGGCTCGCGGTCGCCTGGTTCTGCTGGCGGCAGGCGAGCGTGCGGGCCGTGCCGGACGCGACCGGCCTGCTCGTGCGCAACCTCGTCGTCACCACGCACGTCACCTGGGCCCAGATCGTGTCCGTCCGCTTCGGGCAGGGCCGCCCGTGGGTGCAGCTCGACCTCGCCGACGGCGAGACGCTCGCGGTCATGGGCGTGCAGCGCGCCGACGGCGCGTACGCGGAGGCGCAGGCGCGTCGGCTCGCCACGCTCGTCGCGCGGCGGTCACGCCCGCAGGAGGACTGACCGCCGGTCCCAGGGGACCCGCGGCAACCTCGACACGGCACGACGAGCGAGACGGCCCGCCTGCCCGCTCAGGCGGCCGCGTGCGCCCCGGCGAC
>JAEXEM010000256.1 GCA_023401045.1 Actinomycetes bacterium | reverse complement strand
CGGTCAGCCCTCGGGCGCCGCTGCGGCCGGGTCGGCCGGCTCCCGTGCCGGCGGGTCCGCCGTCCAGGCCGCCGCGAGCAGCACGATCCGGGCGATGAGGTTGATCCACAGCAGCAGGACGACGACGACGGCGAAGGACGCGAGCAGCGGGTTGCGCTCGACCGAGCCCGCGACGACGGACGTGCCGAGCACCCGTACCACCCCCATCCCCACCGCGGCGATCGCGGCCCCGGACAGCAGGTCGCGCCGCGGCGGGTGCTGGTCGGCCAGCAGCCGGACGATCATGACGAAGACGGCCGCGTCGACGAGCGCGACGACGAGCACGCCGAGGACCTGGACGACGAGCGAGGACGCACCCGACCAGCCGAGCGCGCGCAGCACCGATCTCGCGACGCTCGTCACCGCGAGCCCGAGGACGGACGTGACGAGCACCGCGAGCGCGATGACGACGAACCCGCCGAGCTCGCGCACCTTCGCCAGGACGGCGTTGTCGGGGTCGTGCGCGTCGAACATCCGGCGGACCGAGGTACGCAGGGCTGACACCGCGGAGAGCGCGCTGATGAGCAGCACGACCACCGCGACGACCCCCGCGAGGCTGAGGCCCGTCGTGAGCACGAGGTCGCCCGGGTCGAGCAGCCCGTTGCCGTCACCGGTGTCGACGAGGCCCGGGAGCTGCTCGGAGACCGTCGTCAGCACCCGCTGCCGTAGCTGCGCGTCACGCCCCAGCACCGCCATGAACACCGTGTAGCCGATCGTCAGTGCCGCGAACACCGAGAACAGCGTCGCGTAGGCGATGCCGCCGGTGAGCAGACCGCCACCGGCCTCCCCGAACCGGGCGTTGGCCCGTGCCGCGCGCGTGCGCTGCCACCAGGCGAGCAGCGCCCGGCCGCGCTCGACGACACCGGCGAACCCCGGCGACCACCGCGGCCCGTCGACGGGGTCCGGCGCCTGCTCGGCGGCGTGCACGTGGGCCCGTCCGGCACCCGCGGGGGGTCGTGCGACGGTCCGGTCCGCTCGGGGGGTGGCGCGTTCCATGCGCCGAACCTACGTGCGCGGCACCACCGCGGCATCCGCACCGTCGGAGCCCGGTACGGCGCTCCCGCCTGCGGCGACGCCCGAGAGCGCGAACCTGCGCACGGGGCACCACCGCACGCCGTCGTGGACGAAGCGCTCGACGTGCGTGACGCCGAACCGGGCCGAGTAGCCCGACATGACGTCCTGCGCGACGTCGAGCGCCTCCTCGTCGAGGTCGTGCGCGACGGTGACGTGCGGGTGGTACGGGAACTGCGACTCGACCTCGAGCGGGCCGGAGCGCAGCTCGGCCTCGAGCCGGGCGCACTGCGTGGCGCCGTGCTCGAGCGCGACGTAGACCACCGGGCTCACCGGGCGGAACGTCCGGGCGCCCTGGAGGACGACCTCGAACGTCCGGTGCCGCGCGACGACCTCCTCGAGGTGCGCGTCCACCTCGGCGAGCCTCTCCTCGGGCACGGGCGTGGGGCCGACGAGGGTGACGTGCGGGACGATGTTGACCGCCTCGGGGTCGCCGAAGCGCAGCCGCGCCCGGTGCAGCTCTCCGCGGACCGGTTCGGGCACGGGCACGACGACACCGACGAGCGTCTGGCCCGCACCGACCGGGGGAAGCCTCACGCACGCCCCCGGCGCCGCGGCAGCAGGCCGGAGCGGTCGTAGATGCGTTCGAGGGTCGGCGTCGCGAGCTCCCGCGCACGGTCGGCCCCGTCCGCGAGGACGTCGTCGAGGGCCGACGGGTCCGACAGGTAGTGGCGCACGCGCTCCTGGAACGGGGTGAGGAAGTCGACGACGACGTCCGCGAGGTCCTTCTTGAGGTCGCCGTAGCCCTTGCCCGCGTAGTCGGACTCGAGCGACGCCACCGTCCGGCCGGAGAGGGCGGAGTAGATGGTGAGCAGGTTCGACACGCCCGGCTTGGTCGCGGGGTCGTAGCGGATCTCCCGCTCGGCGTCGGTGACGGCCGAGCGGATCCGCTTGGCCACGACCTTCGGGTCGTCGAGCAGCTCGATGAGACCGTTGGGGCTCGCTGCGGACTTGCTCATCTTCGCCGTCGGGTCCTGCAGGTCGTAGATCTTCGCCGTGGCGGAGACGATGTACGGCTCGGGGACGACGACCGTGCCGGCACCGAAACGCGAGTTGAGGCGCTGGGCGAGGTCACGGGTGAGCTCGAGGTGCTGCCGCTGGTCCTCCCCGACCGGCACGAGCGCGGTGTCGTAGAGGAGGATGTCCGCGGCCATGAGCACCGGGTAGGTGAACAGCCCGACGGTCGTGCCCTCGGTGCCCTGCTTCGCGGACTTGTCCTTGAACTGCGTCATCCGGCCGGCCTCGCCGAAGCCGGTGTGGCAGGACAGGACCCACGCGAGCTCCGCGTGCTCGGGCACGTGGGACTGGACGAAGAGGATCGACCGCGCCGGGTCGACGCCCGCCGCGAGGTACTGGGCCGCCGTCCGCCGGGTCCGCTCGCGCAGCACGGCCGGGTCCGGCCCCACGGTGAGGGCGTGGAGGTCGACGACGCAGTAGATCGCGTCGTGCGAGTCCTGCAGCGCGACCCACTGGGTGAGTGCCCCGAGGTAGTTGCCGAGCTGCAGCGAGTCCGAGGTCGGCTGCATGCCCGAGAAGATGCGTCCGCCTGCGGTCGACGTCGGCACGGGGGACGACGTCGGCAGCACCTGGGTCATGCGTGGGCCTCCTGGGGGGCGTCAGGCCGGTGGGGACTACGGGGGTCGAGGTGCGCGATGGTCACGTCGCCTCGTCGTCGTACGGTGCCCGGCCGGCCACCACCGGTGTGGTGGCGACGGCGGCCGCACGACCTGGCGCGGGGAACGACGGCCGCGACGGCGTCCGCACGGGCTCGTCCAGCAGCGCGTCGCGGACGATGCGCCGCGGGTCGTACCGGCGCGGGTCGAGCGCAGCCCAGTCGACGTCCTCGGCGCCGAGCTCGGTGCCGACGCGCTGCTTGGTGTCCTGCAGCAGGTCCCGAAGGCTGCGGACCCACCGGGCGAGCTGCTCGGCGTACGCGGGCAGCCGCTCGGGGCCGACGACGAGCGCCGCGACGAGCAGGAGGACGACCGCCTCGCCGCCGTTGATCCCGAACACGTGACCAGGCTACCGCGCGCGGCTGTCCGCCCGGGTGGCCGGACGTGTCCGGCGACGCCCGCCAGGGGCGGTCCCGGCTCAGTCGGAGGAGACCTCGTCGAGCCGGACGCGCACCTCGCGCTCGTCCTCCCCGGTGCGGACGCGGAGCACGACCGTGTCGCCCGGCCGGTAGGACCGGATCGCGACGATGAGCTCCTCGGACGCGGTCACCGGGCGGCCGTCGATGGCGAGGATGACGTCGCCGCGCCGGATGCCGGCGACGTCCGCCGGCCCGTCCGGGGTGACCGCCGACTGGTTCGGCGGGTCCTCGGAGAACACGCGCACGCCCTCGCCGCTGTAGTCCGGGTCGAGCAGCACCCCGATGACCGGGTAGGTGGCACGCCCCGTCTCGATGAGCTGCTCGGCGGTACGCCTCGCCTGGTTGGACGGGATCGCGAAGCCGAGACCGATGCTCCCGGCGCCGGTGAGGCGCCCGGGCAGCTGGGCGATCGCCGAGTTGATGCCGACGACCTCCCCCGCGGTGTTGACGAGCGGGCCGCCGGAGTTGCCGGGGTTGATGGCGGCGTCGGTCTGGATGGCGTTGATGAACGCGGTGTCGCCCTGGTCCCCGGCGACGACCGGCCGGTTGAGCGCGCTGACGATGCCGGTCGTCACCGTGCCGACGAGGCCGAGCGGGGCCCCGACGGCGACGACCGGGTCCCCGACGACGACCGCGTCGGAGTCGCCGAGGACGAGCGGTGTGAGGCCCGTGCGGTCGACCTTGACGACGGCGAGGTCGTACTCGCCCGTCGCACCGACGACCTCGCCCGTCTCCTCGGTGCCGTCGGAGAACACGACGACGATCGACCCTGCCGTGCCACCCGCGACGACGTGGTTGTTCGTGAGGATGTACCCGTCCTCACGGAGCACGAAGCCCGACCCCGAGCCGGCGCCCTCGGCCGTCCGCACCTCGAGCGAGACGACGCTGGGCAGCACCCCCGCGGCGATGCCGGCGACGGACTCCGGGGCCCGGTCCGCCGGTGCGCCGCTCGTGCCCGAGCCGACGGGCAGGTCGGCCTGGGCGGGGCGTCCGCCGCCGACCATGCGGCTGCCGATCACCCCGCCGACGAGCCCCGCGACGAGCGCGAGCACGACGAGCGGCACGACCCAGGCGACGGAGAGCGTGCGGCGGCGGCGACGGCGGACCACCTCGGGCTGCGTGCCCCCGGTCTGCGCCGTGCTGAGGACGGCGTAGCCGTGGGCGGGCCGGTCGGCACCGGTCGGGAGCGTCCGGTACACCGCCGGCGGCGGGACCTCCGGCGGCATCCCGGCCCGCGGG
>JAEXEM010000254.1 GCA_023401045.1 Actinomycetes bacterium | reverse complement strand
GTCGCGCACCGGCGCCGAGGCGGTAGCGGCCGCCGGGCCCGCGCACCGCGTCGACCGGGTAGCCGAGCGCGCGCAGCCGGGCGACGTCGTTGCGGACGGTGCGGTCGGTCACCGCGAGCCGGTCGGCGAGCTCGGCGCCGGACCAGTCGGGGCGCTGCTGCAGCAGCCCGAGGAGCGCGAGGAGTCGGGCGGAGGTCGAGCTCACGGGTCCTCCCGCGGTCGGCGTCGACACCGGAAGATTACCGGAACAAAACGTTCCTGAACGGGTCATAGCGTCGTCCCGACGAGCCGGGGAGGGACCGGCCGACGACCGCGAGGAGAACGACCATGACCGGTACGACACCGACCACGACGCTCGACCTGCACCCGTTCGTCATCGACGTCCCGCAGGCCGACCTCGACGACCTGCAGGAGCGGCTCGCCCGCACCCGGTACGCCCCCGCCGCCCCCGGCGACTCCTGGGAGTACGGCACCCCGCAGTCCTACCTGCGTGACATGGTCGAGCGGTGGCGCACGTTCGACTGGCGGCGCGTCGAGCGGCGGCTCGCCGCCCACCCGGGGTTCCGCACCGAGATCGACGGCCAGCCCCTGCACCTGCTCCACGTGCGCTCACCCCACGCGGACGCCACCCCGCTGCTGCTCGTCCACAGCTACCCGGGGTCCGTCCTCGACTTCCTCGACATGATCGACCCGCTCGTCGACCCCGTCGCGCACGGGGGCCGCCCCGAGGACGCCTTCCACGTCGTCGTCCCGTCGCTGCCGGGCTTCGGGTTCTCCACGCCGCTCGTCGGCGAGGGCTGGACGACGGCCCGCGTCGCGCGCACGTTCGACACGCTCATGCGCGGCCTCGGGTACCCGTCCTACGGCGTCCACGGCAGCGACGCCGGCGCGATGGTGGGCCGCGAGCTGGCCGTCCTCGACCCCGACGGCTTCCTCGGTGCGCACGTGCTGCAGCTGTTCTCCTTCCCCTCGGGCGCCCCGGGCGAGATGGACGGCTTCGGCGAGAAGGAGTACGCGGCACTCGCCCATGCGCAGTGGTTCCAGTCCGTGGGGGGCTACAACGCGATGAACGCCTCCCGCCCGCAGACGGTCGCCGCCGGACTCGCCGACTCCCCCGTCGCGACGCTCGCGTACCACGAGCTGTTCGAGAGCTTCGGCAACGGCACCTCGCTCGTCACCGCCGAGCAGGTCCTCGCCCAGGCGACGCTGTACTGGCTGACGAACACCTACGCGACGGCGGCCCGCTACCACTGGGCCGAGCAGCGCTCGGGCGCCGAGCCGGTCGTCAGCACCGGGCGTCTCGGTGTCGCCGTCCTCCGGGACGACTTCCAGACGATCCGCAGCCTCGCCGAGCGGGACAACGCGCGGATCGAGCACTGGTCGGAGCTGCCGCGCGGCGGGCACTACGGTGCGCTGGAGGTACCGCTCGACGTCGTCGCGGACCTGCGGGTCTTCTTCGGCGGGGCGCAGCGCGCCGGCGGACGGGCCGCGACCGCCGGCCCTGGCCTCGGAGGGTGACGGGTCACGGTACGCACAGGCACCGGCGCTGCGGCGACGGGCACCCGGGAGCGCGGCGCCCGGGCGGGCGAGGAGTGCTGCGGCGCCCGCCCGGCCGCGCTCACGACCGGACGAACTCCAGCAGGTCGGCGTTGATGACGTCCGCGTGCACCGTCGCCATGCCGTGCGGGAACCCGGGGTAGACCTTGAGCGTGCCGTTCCTCAGCAGGGTGATCGACAGCTCGGCGGAGTCGGCGATCGGCACGACCTGGTCGTCGTCGCCGTGCAGGACGAGGGTCGGCACCTCGATCTTCTGGAGGTCGTCGGTGAAGTCGGTCTCGGAGAACGCCTTGACGCCGTCGTAGTGGGCGACGATGCCGCCGGTCATGCCCTGACGCCACCAGTTGCGGATGACGCCCTCGGACGGCTCGGCGCCGGGGCGGTTGTAGCCGTAGAACGGCCCCGACGCGAAGTCGAGGAAGAACTGCGCGCGGTTCGCCGCGACGCCGGCCCTGATGCCGTCGAACACCTCGATCGGCAGACCGCCGGGGTTGGCCTCGGTCTGCAGCATGAGCGGCGGCACCGCCCCGATGAGCACGGCCTTGGCGACCCGGTCGCCGCCGTGCCGGGCGACGTAGCGGGCGACCTCCCCGCCACCGGTGGAGTGCCCGACGTGCACGACGTCGCGCAGGTCGAGGTGCTCGACGACGGCGGCCGCGTCGGCGGCGTAGTGGTCCATGTCGTGCCCGTGGCCGACCTGGGTCGAGCGGCCGTGGCCGCGTCGGTCGTGGGCGACGACCCGGTAGCCGTGCTGCACGAAGAACAGCAGCTGGGCGTCCCAGTCGTCCGAGCTCAGCGGCCAGCCGTGGTGGAACATGATCGGCTGCCCGGTCCCCCAGTCCTTGTAGAAGATCTCGACACCGTCGGTCGTCGTGACAGCGGGCATGTGCGGTCCTCTCGTCGTGACCGCCCGGGCGGTCGGTGGACCCCTCGACGCTCCCACCACCGGGGGCGTCGGCGCATCAGTCAGGCGACCGACATGTCCGGTTCGGCGTCCGTGCCGGTGCGGGCGTGCGGGCACGCCGCCTCCCCACCGGCTCCGGCTCGTCGTCGAGACCGACGACGCCCGCCCGCGCGGACCGCACCCGCGGGTCCGGACGAGCCGGACAACTCCCTCGCAGCACTCCTCCACGGGTCGCTTCTCAGGACGAAAGCCCTGGTCAGAAGCGCATCCGAGCTGCCGAGACTGAGCCATGGGCGACCAACGACGGTCAAGCGCCCGGACGCGCTTCGCGGCCCAGGGACGGAGGACGCCATGACTGGCAGGCTCGAGGGCAAGCGCGCGCTGGTGACCGGGGCGGGGTCCGGCATCGGTGAGGCCGTCGCCCGGAAGTTCGTCGCCGAGGGCGCGCGCGTCGTCGTCGCCGACATCGACGAGGACGCCGCGCGACGGGTCGCCGGCGAGCTCGGGGACAGCGCGATCCCACTGCGCCTCGACGTCGCGGACGACGCCGCGGTCGACGGCCTCGCAGACGTGCTGCGTGACCTGCTCGGCGGCCTCGACGTGCTGTCGAACAACGCCGGGATCAACGGCCCGCAGATGCGCAGCCACGAGTACCCGATGGACGCGTTCGACGCGATCTGGCGGGTCAACGTCCGCGGCGCGTTCCGCATCCAGCAGGTCGCGCTCACGCTCATGCTCGAGGCGGGCGGCGGCTCGATCGTCACGACCGGCTCCATCGGCAGCCAGCTCGCCACCCCCGGCGCGCCGGCGTACATCACGAGCAAGGGCGCGGTGCTCATGATGACGAAGACCGCGGCGCTCGAGTACGCGCGCGACAACATCCGCGTCAACGCCATCGGCCCCGGCATCACGCACACGCCGTGGATCGACCGGCTCGACGAGGACCTCGTGTCGATGCTCGCGGCGCAGGTCCCCCAGGGCCGGATCGGCACCCCGGAGGAGATGGCGAACGTCGCGGCGTTCCTCGCCTCCGACGAGGCGTCGCACGTGTCGGGTCAGCTCTGGATCATCGACGGCGCCCGTTCGGCGGGCTGACGTGCGGGCGGCGGGCGGGGGACCCCCCGCCCCCCCCCCCCCCGGGCAG
>JAEXEM010000227.1 GCA_023401045.1 Actinomycetes bacterium | reverse complement strand
CCACAGGCTCAGCCGAGCAGCTGCGGCACGCCCGTCTCGGCGGCGACGCGGGCCGCGTCGAGCACGCGGGCGGTCGCGACGGCGTCGGCCGGGTCGACGGGGACGGGCCCGCCCTCCCGCAGCCACGTCTGCACCGCCCGGTAGAGGTCGGCGTGCCCGCCCGGTGCGCGGGGCACCGGTGTGCGCTCGGCACCACGCACGAGCCAGCCCTCGTGGACCGGCTCCCCCGGACGCCGGTACTCCTCCTGCGCGTCGTCGAGCACGGCGAACGGCGTCGGCTCCCCCTCGAAGCTCGTCACGAGGTAGGCGCCGCGGTCACCGAGCACCCGCGTCCGCGGCCCGGGAGCCCCGACGAGGCCGCCCGCCCACAGGTGCGAGACGACGTGGTGGCCGTCGGGGTCCGGGGCGTGCTCGAGCGCGAGGAACACGTCGTCGGGCGCGGGGGTGGTGAGCGCCCGCAGCTCGGCGTGCACGCGCCGCACGGGTCCGAAGAGCTGGACCGCCGAGTCGACGAGGTGCGCCCCGAGGTCGAGCAGCAGACCGCCGGCGACCGGGTCCTGCTCCTTCCAGCGGTGCTGCGGCTGCGGGCGGAACCTCTCCCACCGCCGCTCGAAGCGGTGGACGCGCCCGAGCTCACCCTGCGCGAGCAGCGCGCGCAGGGTGAGCTGCTCGGGGTCCCACCGGCGGTTCTGGAAGACCGTCAGCCGGCCGCCGGTCTCCTGGGCGAGCCGGACGAGGGCCGCGGCCTGGACCCGGGTCGTCGCGAGCGGCTTGTCGACGAGCACCGGCACCCCGGCCTCGAGCGCCGCCCGCACGTGCTCGGCGTGGTCGCCGGTCGGGCTGGCGACGACGACGAGGTCGAGGTCGAGCCCGAGCAGGGCCGCCACGTCGGGGACGACCTGCGCACCGGGCCAGTCGTGCTCGACCTCGTCCCCGCGGTGCCGGGTGACAACGGCGACGACCCGCTGACCGGTCTCCCTGGCGAGCCGGGAGTGGATCCCCCGGCCCGCCGACCCGTACCCGACCAGCCCGATGCGCAGCGGCTCCATGCCTGAACTCTAGGAGGCGTGCTCCAGCTCCGGTGCGGCGTGCTGACCGTGCTCCGGCCGCCGCGCGAGCCTGCTCGGCCACCAGGTGCGCCGACCGACGTCGTGGACGAGACCGGGCACGAGCAGGCTGCGCACGACGAACGTGTCGAGCAGGACGCCGAAGGCGACGATGAACGCCAGCTGCGCGAGGAACAGCAGCGGGATGACGGCCAGGGCCGCGAACGTCGTCGCGAGCACGAGACCCGCCGAGGTGATGACCCCACCGGTGACCGCGAGACCCCGCACGACCCCGGCGTGGGTCCCCACGTGGAGGGACTCCTCCCGCACCCGCGTCATGAGGAAGATCGAGTAGTCCACGCCGAGCGCGACGAGGAAGACGAACCCATAGAGCGGGACCGTCGGGTCGGCGTCCGGGAAGTCGAACACGTTGTTGAAGACGACTGCCGAGACCCCCAGCGCCGCGGCGAACGACAGCACGTTCGCGGCCATGAGCAGCAGCCCGGCGACGATCGAGCGCAGCAGCAGCATGAGGATGAGCAGGATGACCGTGAGCACGACCGGCACGATGACCCGCAGGTCACGCTCGCCGGCGAGCTGGGTGTCGAGGGTCTCCGCCGCGGGGCCGCCGACGAGTGCGTCGGGAGCGGCGTCGGCGAGGGCCGCACGCACGTCCGCCACCGTGTCGACGGCCTCCTGGCTGTCCGACGGCGCCGTCGTGACGACGTCGACGCGGACGTTCCCGTCGACGACGAGCGGCGGCGCCGCGTCCGCACCCGGCACACCCGCGGGGACGCCGGTGTAGGCGGCGGCGGAGTCGACGCCGTCCACGGCCTCGACCGCCTCGACGACCGCGTCGAGGTCCGCCTCGGGCACGACCACCGTCGCCGGCTGCACGGCACCGGCCGGGAAGTGGTCGGCCAGCACCTCCTCGCCGGCGACGGAGTCGACGTCGGTGAGGAAGACGTCGGTCTGGCTCGTGCCGGTGGCACGCAGCGTCGGGAGGAAGGCGGCCGCGACGAGGAGTCCGACGGCGCTGACCACCCAGACCGGGCGCGCGTGGCGGGCGACGAACCGCGCCCAGCGGGCCCACAGACCCGTGCCCTCCGACGGGTCGACAGCAGCCGGCGGCAGCGCCGAGGCGTGGTCGCCGTGCGTGCCCGGGCCCGCCTGGACCGGGCGCGGGACGCGCGGCCAGAAGAACGCGCGCGACCGCTTGCCGGCGACGAGCAGGACGGCCGGCAGGAACGTGAGGGCCGCGAGCAGCGCCGCGCCGATGCCGATGGCGGCGACCGGGCCGAGGCTGCGGTTCGACGCGAGGTCCGACAGCAGGAGGCAGAGCAGACCGGCGACGACGGTGCCGGCGCTCGCGGCGATCGGCTCGAGGGACTGCCGCCACGCGACCCGCATGGCGTCGTAGGGGCGCTCGTGCCGGCGCAGCTCCTCGCGGTAGCGCGCGACGAGCAGCAGCGAGTAGTCGACGGCGGCGCCGACGACGAGGATCGAGAGGATGCCCTGCGCCTGGCCGTTGAGGACGAGGACGCCGGCGTCGGCGAGCTCATAGACGACGAGGCCCGCGGCGGCGAGCGCGAAGACCGCGGTGAGGATGACGACGAACGGCAGGATCGGCGAGCGGTAGACGACGACGAGGATGAGGAGCACCGCGCCGAGGGCGACGAGCAGCAGGATGCCGTCGATGCCGCCGAACGCCGTGCCGAGGTCGGAGACGAACCCGGCCGGGCCCGTCACCCAGGCGTTGAGCCCGAGGTCGCCGGCGGAGGTCGCAGTCGCGCCGAGGTCGTCCTCGAGCAGCGCGCGCAGGTCCGCGACGAGCAGGGAGGTCACCGACTCCTCGTCGACGAGCCGCTCCGCGGCGTCCGCGTCGAGCGGCACGGTGACGAGCACGGCCTCGCCGTCCTCGGAGGGGATCGTGACGACGTCACCGGTGAGCAGGTCGCCCCACGTCTCGTCCTCGACGGGCAGCCCGGGGATCCGGTCGGCCACCTGGGCGACGGCGGCGAGCTGCTCGGGGGTGAGGTCACCGCCGTCCTCGGGCGAGACGACGACGAGCGCGGGTAGGGTCTGGGTGTCGACGAACTCGGCGGCGGCCTCGGCCGCGAGCGTCGACTCGGCCGACGACGGCAGGAAGGCCGCGGCGTCGTTGGTCTGGACCTGGGACAGCTTTCCCTGGGCCATCCCACCGACGGCCCCGAGACCTAGCCAGGCGGCGAGAACGAGAACGAGCACCACGGCACGGGCGACTGGATTCCTCAGCACGCTGAGTATCATGCGGTCTGGTCGAGCACCCGGCAACCGGGAGGACATGTGACCTACGACGGCCCGGGCGCGCCCCGGGGCGGCGGCCCTCCGGAGCACTGGCCCGTCGGGCGTCTGCTCTCCACCGCCGCACGCCGGATCGAGCGGGCCTGGGACGGCCACCTCGCCACCTGGGACCTCAACCACGCGAGCCTGCCGGTGCTCGTCCACGTGAGCTACGCCCCCATGTCGCAGCGCCAGCTCGCCGACGCGTGCGGCGTCACCGAGCAGACGATGAGCCGCGTCGTCGCGCGCCTCGAACGCACCGGGTACGTCACCCGGCGCCGGCACGACGACGACCGTCGCCGGCACGTCATCGCCATCACGCCCGAGGGCGCCCGCGCCCTCGCAGCGTGCGCCGACCCGCGGCCGGCGCAGGAGTCCGTGCTCGGCGCCCTCTCCCCCGAGCGCCGCGCGCTGCTCGACGACCTGCTGCGCGAGATCGTCCGCCCCGAGGACCTCGTCCCCACGGGCGAGGGCCGCACCACCGCCGACGAGGGCATAGCCTGACGGTCGTGCGCGTCGAACCGCTCGAGCTCGGGACCCGGCTGCAGCCCTACGTCCCCACGTGGGACCTGCAGCGCTCCGTCCACGCGGCGGTCGCCGACGGCGAGCAGGAGGACACGCTGCTCCTCGTCGAGCACGAGCCGGTGTACACGGCCGGCCGCCGCACGGCCCGGGCCGACCGTCCGGTCGACGGCACGCCGGTCGTCGACGTCGACCGCGGTGGGCGGATCACGTGGCACGGTCCCGGCCAGCTCGTGGGCTACCCGGTCGTGCGCCTGGCCGAGCCGGTGGACGTCGTGCGGTACGTCCGCGCGCTCGAGGAGGCCCTCATCCGCACCTGCGCCGACGTCGGCGTCGCGGCCGAGCGCGTCGAGGGGCGCAGCGGCGTGTGGCTGCCCGCCGACCTGCCCGGCACGTCACCGCTGCCGCGGCGTGCACGCAAGGTCGCCGCGATCGGGGTACGCGTGGCCCGGGGCGTGACGATGCACGGCTTCGCGCTCAACTGCACCGCGTCGCTCGAGCCCTACACCCGCATCGTGCCGTGCGGCATCGACGACGCCGACGTGACGACGTTGTCCGCCGAGGCCGGCCGTGAGGTGACGATCGCCGAGGTGACGCCGCTCGTCGTCGCTCACCTCGAGGTCACGCTGGCCCCGCTGCTCGCGGCCGGGGCGCTCACTCCGGCCGTGCCGGACCCCCGGCCCGCCGCCTGACCCGCGCTCCTGCCCGCCGGTCGCCGGTCACATCCCCCGGACGAGCGCCTGGAGCTCGCGGACGACCCCCTGCGACCACTCGCGCACCTCGTCGAGGTCGCGGAAGTCGCCGGCGTCGGCGCGGGTGAGCGCGACGAGCGCCCGCTCCGAGATGTTGAGCTCGTCGCGGTCGAGCCGCCCGGGGAACACCTGCACCCCACGGGCGTGCACGGCGTGCGCGATCTCGGCGACGTCGTCGGGCACGGTCTCCGGCATCGGCGGGTCACCGACGGGACCGGACCAGAAGAGCCACACCGGGCGCTCACGCAGCTGCCCGCCCTGCCGGTCGACGAGGTCGCGCAGGCCGAGCGCCAGCCGGCCGACGTAGACGGAGGACCCGAGGACGACGGCGTCGTACCGCTCGACGTGCTCGACGTCGTCGGGGGCCACCTCGTCGACGTCGTGCCCCGCGGCGCGCAGCTGCTCGGCGACGACGTCACCCATCTCCTGCGTCGCACCGTGCCGCGACGCGACGCTCACGAGCACCTTCACGTGCCACCTCCTCCCGGCGGCCGGTACTCGCCCGCTGCGGGCCGGACCGGTCGTCCCAGCGTGCCTCTCCCTGGCCGTACGCGCGCGGGACGGAGGTCCCTCGGGCCGGGACAGAGGTCCCCGTCACACCCCGTGACCGGTACACCTGCCGGGTCCGCGGGCTAGTGTGACGGTGTGACGATCGCCCCAGAGGGACGCCGGATGCTCCGGGTGGAGGCACGCAACGCAGCCACCCCGATCGAGAAGAAGCCCGAGTGGATCCGCACGCGCGCGACCACGGGCCCCGAGTACAGCGAGCTCAAGGGTCTCGTGCGACGCGAGGGCCTGCACACGGTCTGCGAGGAGGCGGGCTGTCCCAACATCTTCGAGTGCTGGGAGGACCGCGAGGCGACGTTCCTCATCGGTGGCGACCAGTGCACGCGCCGCTGCGACTTCTGCCAGATCGACACCGGCAAGCCCGCCGCACTCGACACCGACGAGCCGCGCCGCGTCGCCGCGTCCGTCCAGGCCATGGGGCTGAAGTACGCGACGGTCACCGGGGTCGCGCGTGACGACCTGCCCGACGGCGGCGCCTGGCTGTACGCCGAGACGGTCCGCGAGATCCACCGCGTCAACCCGGGCACGGGCGTCGAGCTGCTCATCCCCGACTTCAACGCCAAGCCCGACCTGCTCGACCTCGTCAACGAGTCGCGCCCCGAGGTGCTCGCGCACAACCTCGAGACGGTCCCGCGGATCTTCAAGCAGATCCGCCCGGCGTTCCGGTACGAGCGTTCGCTGTCCGTCCTCACCCGCGCGCGCGAGGCCGGCCTCGTGACGAAGTCCAACCTCATCCTCGGGATGGGCGAGACGACGCAGGAGGTCGTCGAGGCGCTGCAGGACCTGCACGACGCCGGGTGCGACCTCATCACCATCACGCAGTACCTGCGCCCGTCGGTCCGGCACCACCCCGTCGACCGCTGGGTGCGGCCCGAGGAGTTCGTCGAGCTGTCGCAGGCGGCCGAGGAGATGGGCTTCCTCGGCGTCATGTCCGGCCCGCTGGTCCGCTCCTCCTACCGTGCGGGGCGGCTCTGGGGCCAGGCGATGCGCCGCCGCGGCCTGCCCATCCCGGACGCGCTCGCGCACCTCGGTGAGCCGACGACCGCACGCCAGGAGGCGTCGGCGATCCTCGCCCGGACCACGGCGTCCTGATCCGCCCGGCGCACGACGGCCGCCTCCCGGACACGGGCGGGCGGCCGGGGCCGCCCCGGTAGACTCCCGAGCCATGGCACGCGAGCGCTCCACGTCCCCGCAGGGCACCCCGGGCACGGGCAAGCAGGGCAAGGTCAAGAAGACCCGCTGGTACCACCAGTTCTGGCAGGCCTACCAGATGACCCGCCAGTCCGACCCGGCGGTCACGTGGGTCATGCTCGCGGTGCTCGTCGGGATCATCACGCTCGGTGTCCTCGTCGGCGTGCTCGTCAAGCAGGTCGTCTACGTCCTCCTCCTCAGCATCCCGTTCGCGCTGCTCGGTGCGATGTTCGTGCTCGCGCGCCGCGCCGAGCGCGCGGCGTACACCCGCATCGAGGGTCAGCCGGGCGCCTCCATGGCCGCGCTCAGCACGCTGCGTCGCGGCTGGACGTTCACGCAGGAGCCCGTCGCGGTCGACCCGCGCACCCAGGACATGGTCTTCCGCGGCGTCGGGCGACCCGGTGTCGTGCTCGTCGGGGAGGGCCCCGCGCACCGTCTCGGCCGTCTGCTCGAGTCCGAGCGCAAGCGGACGGCGCGCGTCGTCTCCGGTGCCCCCATCCACCTCATCCAGGTGGGTGACGGGGAGGGCCAGGTGCCGCTGCGCAAGCTGCCGCGCGCCGTCTCGAAGCTCAAGCCGCAGCTGACCAAGCCCGAGGTGGCCGAGGTGCTGCGTCGCGTGACGTCGCTCGGCGGCGCCAAGCTGCCCGTGCCGAAGGGGATCGACCCGATGCGCGCGCGCCCGGACCGCAAGGGCCTGCGGGGTCGCTGACGCACCGCGTGGTCCGGCACCGCGTGGCCAGGCTGGGCCAGGCCCGCGGTCGGCCGTGCGGCAGCGCGCCTCAGCGCCGCACGAGAACCGTGCCTGCGGCCCGGTCGTGCAGCCCGCGGC
>JAEXEM010000193.1 GCA_023401045.1 Actinomycetes bacterium | reverse complement strand
CCCGCGGGGGGGGGGGGGGGGGCGGGGGCCCCCCGCGAGCGGGTGGTGGCTCGGGTCGACCATCCCGTGCGTCTGCAGCACGTACGGCACACCCGTGCGACGCGCCGCGCGCGCCACGGGCAGCGTCACGAGGTCCCGCGCGAGGTGGACGTGCACGACGTCCGCGTCGCGCAGCGCGCTGCGCACCCACCGCTGCAGCCCCGGGGACGTGAGGCCCGCGAAGCCGGTGCCCGGCAGGAGCCGGCGGGCGGCGAAGAGGTCGACCTCGACCCCGTCGACCTCGCGGGGTGGGCGCAGGTAGCCGAGCGCGGCACCCGCGAGGCGCACCTCGTGGCCGGCGTCGCGCAGCGCCGCCGCCTGGTTGAGCGCCACGCGGGTCGGCCCGCCGTAGGCGCCCTGGGGGGTGAAGAGCGTGACCACCGAGACGATGCGCACGTCAGTCGGCCTCCCGAGGGCGGACGGTCGCCGCCGGCGCGAGCACGACGGCGCCGGCGGGGACGTCGCGGGTGACGAGGGCGGTCGCACCGACGACGGCGTCGGCGCCGATCCGCACTCCCCGCAGGACGGTGGCACGCGCCGCCACCCACGCGCCGTCCTCGACGACGATGGGCGCGTTGTCGAACTCGAACGTCGGCGAGCGGCGGTCGTGGCTCCCGGTGCACAGCAGGACGTCCTGCGACACGCACACGTCGGAGCCGAGGACGATCGGCTCGAGGTTGAGCAGGTGCGCGCCCTCACCGATCCACGTGTGGTCACCGACGGTGAGCTTCCACGGCCAGTGCACGCGTACGCCGTGCCGGATGTTCGTGCCCGCGCCGACACGGGCCCCGAACGCGCGCAGCAGCGCGACGCGCACCCGGCCCGGGCACCACCAGCGCGTGACGACGAGCCCGCTGACCGCGAGCCAGGCCACCTGCACCGGCAGCGGTCGTCCCCGGTCGTAGCCCGCGCCCGTGAACCCGGCCAGGCGGCGCCGCGCACGGGTGGTCCCGACGCTCACCGGCGCACCTGCCCCTCGTGCTCGAGGTACCAGCGGTACGTCGACTCGATGCCCTCGCGCAGCGAGACCGACGCCTTCCAGCCGAGTCTCGTGAGCCGGTCGACGGACAGCAGCTTGCGCGGCGTGCCGTCCGGCTTGGTGGAGTCCCAGACGATCCGCCCCCGGTAGCCGACGACCTGTGCGATCGTCGTCGCGAGCTCCTTGACGGTGAGGTCCTCGCCGACGCCGACGTTGATCGGCGCCGGGTCGTCGTAGTGCTCGAGCAGGAAGAGCGCCGCCGACGCGAAGTCGTCGCTGTGGAGGAACTCGCGCCGCGGCTCCCCGGTGCCCCAGCACACGACCTCGTCGACGCCGTCGCGGGCCGCCTCGTGGAAGCGGCGCAGCAGCGCCGGCAGCACGTGGGAGCCGGTGGCCGAGAAGTTGTCGCCGGGGCCGTAGAGGTTCGTCGGCATCGCCGACACGTACGGGAGCCCGTGCTGACGGCGGATGGCCTGGACGTGGAGCACCCCGGCGATCTTGGCGATCGCGTAGGCGTCGTTCGTCTCCTCGAGCGGCCCGGTGAGCAGCGCGTCCTCGGTGATCGGTTGGGGCGCCAGCCGCGGGTAGATGCACGTCGACCCGAGGAAGAGGAACCGCTGCACGCCGGTGCGGACCGCCGCGTCGAGCAGGTTCACCTGGATGCGGACGTTGTCGGAGAGGAAGTCGGCGGGCTGCGTCGCGTTGGCGAGGATGCCGCCCACCCGGGCCGCGGCGTCGACGACGACCGTCGGCCGCACGTCGTCGAAGAACCGGTCGACGGCGTCGCGGTCGCGCAGGTCGAGGTCTGCCGAAGGCACCCCGACGAGGTCGGTGACGCCCCGCTGCTCGAGCGCGCGCCACACGGCCGAGCCGGCCAGGCCCCGGTGGCCCGCGACGTAGACGCGGGTCGAGGGGTCGAGAGGGAAGGCGGGGGACGATTCGGGCATGCCGACACCCTACGGACGGTCAGGGGGCGTCGGGGAGACGTACCGGGTGAAACGGGCCGAGAGGGTGATAAAACGCTCGGTAGTGTCCCAAACCCGACATCCGACGCTACGGTGAGCGCCGCTGCGAGAACATCGGGAGGGGCTAGGGATGGCCAAGAAGGCGCTCATCACCGGGATCACCGGTCAGGACGGTTCGTACCTCGCCGAGCTCCTGCTCGAGAAGGGGTACGAGGTCCACGGCCTCGTGCGTCGTGCGTCGACGTTCAACACCGAGCGCATCGACCACCTCTACGAGGACCCCCACGACCCCGGCGCCCGGCTGTTCCTCCACTACGCCGACCTCACCGACGGCTCCCGGCTGGCGACGCTGCTCGAGCGGATCCGCCCCGACGAGGTCTACAACCTCGCCGCGCAGTCGCACGTGCGGGTGAGCTTCGACGAGCCGGAGTTCACCGGTCAGACCACCGGCATGGGCTCGACGCGCCTGCTCGAGGCCATCCGCGCGACGGGCCTGCAGACCCGCTACTACCAGGCGTCGAGCTCGGAGATGTTCGGGGCGACGCCGCCGCCGCAGAACGAGCTGACGCCGTTCTGGCCGCGGTCGCCGTACGGGGCCGCGAAGGTCTACTCGTACTGGATGACGCGCAACTACCGCGAGGCGTACGGCATGTTCGCGGTGAACGGCATCCTCTTCAACCACGAGTCGCCGCGCCGCGGCGAGACGTTCGTGACGCGCAAGATCTCCGTCGCGGCCGCGAGGATCGCGGCCGGCAAGCAGGACAAGCTCTACCTCGGCAACCTCGACGCGGTCCGCGACTGGGGCTACGCCAAGGAGTACGTCGAGGGCATGTGGCTCATGCTGCAGGCCGACGAGCCGTCGGACTACGTGCTCGCGACGGGCACCGCGTACACGGTCCGCGACTTCCTCGGGTTCTGCTTCGAGCACGTCGGCCTCGACTGGCAGCAGCACGTCGAGTTCGACCCGCGCTACCTGCGGCCCACCGAGGTCGACGCCCTCATCGGTGACGCGTCGCGAGCGGAGGCCGAGCTCGGCTGGACCCCCAAGGTCCTCACGCCGGAGCTCGCGCGGATCATGACCGAGGCCGAGATCCGCCGGCTGGCGGGCGACTGACGTGACGGACTCCCCGCCGGCCGAGGTCGAGGGGGACGTGGCGGACGTCTGCCTCGTGGGGATCAACTACGCCCCGGAGACGACCGGGATCGCGCCCTACACCACGGCGATGGCGCGCTCCTGGGCCGCGGCCGGTGTCCGGGTCGAGGTCGTCACGGGGGTGCCGCACTACCCGGCGTGGCGGGTCGACGACCCGACCTACCTCACCGGTCGCACGTGGCACGAGCGCGACGGGGACGTCGTGCTGCACCGCGTCCGCCACCACGTGCCGGTACGGGTCGACCTCGCCGGCCGTGCCCGCATGGAGTCGTCGTTCCTGCGTGGTGCGCTGCCGTTCGTCCGGCGCAGCGGTGCACGGGCCGTCGTCGCCGTCACACCGTCGCTGTCCGGCCTGGCCGCCGCCGTGCTCGGTGCTCGCGGGCGTCCGGTCGCCGCCGTCGTCCAGGACCTCACCGGGCAGGGGGCCCGCGAGTCGGGCGCCGCGGGCGGTGTCGCGGCCGGTGCCATCGCCGGCGGCGAGACCGCGCTGCTGCGGCGGTGCGCCGCGGTCGGGGTCATCACCCCCCAGTTCGGCCAGTCGCTCGAGGCGGCCGGGGTGCCGGCCGGCCGCATCCTCGACGTCGGCAACTTCACGCACGTGCGGCCCTCGGCGGCCACCCGCGACGAGGCCTGCGGGCTGCTGGGCTGGGACCCTGCGGTCTTCCGGGTGGTCCACACCGGGAACATGGGCATGAAGCAGGGCCTCGAGCACGTCGTCGACGCGGCGCGCCTCGCCGGGGAGCGAGGGGTGCGCGATGTCGAGATCGTCCTCGTCGGCGCGGGCAACAGCCGCGAGGAGCTCGTCGCCCGGTCCCGTGGCGTCGCGGCGGTGCGTGTCCTCGAACCCGTCGACGCGCAGCGGTACCCGCTCGTGCTCGCCGCCGCCGACGTCCTGCTGCTGCACGAGCGTCCCGGCGTCCGCGAGATGTGCCTGCCGAGCAAGCTGACGAGCTACACGGCCGCCGGGCGCCCCGTGCTCGCCGGGGTGGAGGCCGACGGCATCTCCGGGCGCACCCTCACCGCCGCCGGAGCCGCGCTCGTCGTGCCCCCCGGGGACCCGGGGCGTCTGCTCGAGGCGGTCCTCGAGCTGCGCGACTCGCCCGCGCTCCGGGAGCACCTCGCCGGTGCCGCGCGTCGGCACGGCGAGGCGGTCTACAGCGAGGAGGCCGCCTCCCGGCGGTACCTCGACCTGCTCGACACGGTTCTCGCCGGGCCGGCCGTGCCGTCGGCCGCGGCGTAGAGGAAGGAGCTGGGCATGCGCATCGGGTACGCCGCCGGGGCGTTCGACCTCTTCCACGTCGGGCACCTCAACGTCCTCCGGCACGCCAAGGCGCACTGCGACCACCTCATCGCGGGCGTCGTCGCCGACGAGATCCTCGAGATCACCAAGGGCCGCCCGCCGGTGGTGCCCCTCGCGGAGCGCGCCGAGATCGTGTCCCACATCTCCTACGTCGACGAGGTCCACCACGAGGTCCTGCTCGACAAGCTCGACACCTGGCGCGAGCTGAGGTTCGACGTGTTCTTCAAGGGCGACGACTGGCGCGGCACCCCCAAGGGGGAAGCACTCGAGCGGCGCTTCGCCGAGGTCGGTGTCGAGGTCGTCTACTTCCCGTACACGGTCCACACGTCGAGCACGATCCTGCGGGCGGCGCTCGACCGGCTCGACCCGCCGGGTGGGCGGTCACGCGGTACCGAGGTGTCCTGAGCGCTGCGGGCGCACCCCCCGGCGCCGGGTGAAAAGGTGCAGATGCCCCGAAATCCCCCGCGGATGGCGATAGCGTCCCTCTCAGTCGCGAGGCACGTGTCGGACCGGGGGGACCATGACACACGCAGCCGATGACCCGTCGTCGTCCGGTGCCGGGCCGCGGAGCCGCGGCCGGGGAAGGGGACGTGGCAGCCCGCAGGTGACCGCTCGCCCGCGCGTCGCCCCCGACGGGGCCGGGTCATGAGCGCGCTGCACGTGGCGATGCTCGGGACCCGTGGGGTACCGGCGCGCTACGGAGGTTTCGAGACGGCGGTCGAGGAGATCGGACGACGCCTCGTCGACCGTGGGCACCGTGTGCGGGTGTACTGCCGCACCACCGGGGCAGCACCACCGCGCACCTACCGGGGCATGGAGCTCGTCACCCTGCCCGCGGTGCGGCAACGGGCGCTGGAGACCCTCAGCCACACCGGCGTCTCCGTCGGGCACCTGCTGGCACGCCGCACCGACGTCGCGCTCGTCTTCAACGCCGCGAACGCGATGCTCCTGCCGGTGCTGCGCGCCGCCCACGTCCCCGTGGCCACGCACGTCGACGGCCTGGAGTGGAAGCGTGCGAAGTGGGCCGGTGCCGGACGGCGCTACTACCGTGCGGCGGAGACCGCAGCGGTGAGGTGGTCCGACGCCCTCATCGCCGACGCGGTCGGCATCGCGGACTACTACCGGTCCGAGTACGGCGCCCCGACGACGCTGCTCTCCTACGGTGCGCCCGTGCTGCCGCCGCAGGAGGACGAGGCGGTCACCGCGGCCGGCCTCGTCCCCGGTGCGTTCCACCTGGTGGTCGCGCGTTTCGAGCCCGAGAACAACGTCGACCTCCTCGTCGGGGGGTTCGTCCGCTCGTCGGCGCGCTTGCCGCTCGTCGTCGTCGGGTCCGCGCCCTACGCCCACGACTACACCGCGCGCGTGCACGGGCTGGCGGACGGGGACCCGAGGGTGCGGTTCCTCGGTCCCGTCTGGGACCAGCGGGTGCTCGACCAGCTCTACGCGCACGCGCTCACCTACGCGCACGGGCACTCGGTCGGTGGGACGAACCCCTCGCTGCTGCGCGCCATCGGGGCGGGGACCGCGGCCCTCGCGTACGACGTCCCCTTCAACCGGGAGGTGCTCGGCTGCGACGGCGTCTACGTGCGCACCCCCGACGAGGTCGCGCGCGCGTTCACGGCCGCCGAGGCCGACCCGGAGGAGACGCGCAGGCGTGGACGACGGCTCCGCGAGCGGGCCCGCGCGTACGACTGGGACGCTGTCGCCGACGGGTACGAGTACCTCCTCGAGGCGCTCGCCACGCACCGGGTGCCGGGGCCGGTCCACGGTGCCCGGCGCCGGCGGGGACGGTCCGCCCGCTCGGACCTGGCGGTGAGCGCATGACGGGTGCGACAGGGGTCGACGGGGCCGGACCGCGGACGGGCCGGGCCGGGTACCGGGAGACGCTCGCGCGGCTCACCGCCGCCCAGAAGGGGACGGCCCGCAGCGCGCCGGCGTACTCGCGGTTCGTCAACCGGCGGATCGGGCGGCTGCTCGCGGCGTGGGCGTACCGGCGCGGGCTGTCGCCGAACGCCGTCACGGCGCTGAGCGCGGTGTGCACCTTCGCCGGGGTGGCCGTGCTCGCGCTCGCCCCGCCCGCCGTGGGCACCGGGGTGGCGGTGTGCCTGCTGCTCGTCGTCGGCTACGCGCTCGACTCCGCCGACGGGCAGGTCGCCCGGCTCACCGGCACGGGGTCGAGCGCGGGAGAGTGGCTCGACCACATGGTCGACGCGACGAAGGTCGTCGCGCTGCCGCTCGCACTGCTCGTCGGCCTCCACAGGTCTGCAGCCGTCCCCGAGCCCTGGCTGCTCGTCCCGATCGCGAGCGCCGTCGTCGGCTCGGTGCAGTTCTTCGCGATGATGCTCACCGAGCAGCTGCGCCGGGCGCACGGGGTGGTCTCGACGACGCGAGCGGACGGGCGGCGCAGCTGGTTGCGGTCGGTCCTCGTGGTGCCGACCGACTACGGGGTGCTCTGCCTGAGCTTCCTCCTGTACGGCAGTCCGGCGGTGTTCGTCGCCGTGCTCGCGCTGCTCACCGCCGGGACCGCGGCGTTCCTCGCGCTCGCCCTGCCGAAGTGGTTCCGTGACGTGCGCGCGCTCGGTGGACCGGTGCCGACGTGAGCGGGGCGGCCGTCGTCGTCGTCAGCTACGGGTCCGCGGCGCTCCTCGAGCAGAACCTCGTGCCGTCCGCCGCCGGGGCGAGCGGCCCGGTGGTGGTCGTCGACAACCTCACCGACGGCGACGAGCGTCGGCGGGTCACCGCGCTCGCGGACGCCCACGGGTGGGTCGTCGTCCTGCCCGACCGCAACCTCGGCTTCGGCGCGGGGGCGAACCGGGGGGTCGCGGAGGCCTTCGCCCGCGGGGCGGACGTCGTCGTGCTGCTCAACCCCGACGCCCGGATCACCCCGCAGCACCGGGAGGTGCTGGTCCGCGCCGTGCGCGCCCGGCCCATGGTGCTCGCCGCCCCGCGGGTCGAGCGTCCCGACGGCCGGCCCTGGATGGCGGACGTGCTCAGCCTCGACCTGCGCACCGGACGGATGCGGACCGCGGCCGAACGACGGGCCGACCCCGCCCCGCCGTGGGCCCTGCCGTGGGTCTCGGGTGCGTGCGTGGCGGTGACCGCCGAGCTGTGGGAACGCACCGGCGGGTTCAGCGACGACTACTTCCTCTACTGGGAGGACGTCGACCTGTCCGCCCGCGTCGCCGCTGCCGGCGGTGCCGTGCAGGTCGTCCCGGACGCCGTCGCCGTGCACGACGAGGGGGCGACGCATCCCGACCGGACGTCCGGGCGGGCCAAGTCGGCGACGTACTACTACTTCAACGTCCGCAACCGGATGGTCTTCGCGCGTCGCTGGCTGCGCGCCGCCGACCGGGTCCGCTGGCACCTCCACGCGCTCCCGGCCGCGCGAGCCGTCGTGCTGCAGGGTGGGCGTGCCCAGCTCCTGCGGCCCGGCCCGTGGTCGGTCGCCGCCGCGGGCCTGCTCGACGGTGCGCTGGCCCGTGCGCCCGAGGTGCGTCGCGCGGACGTGCGGCGGGGGCCCGTCAGGGTGCTGCAGTCGTTCTCCACCCCCCGGGCCACGACGAACCCGTACATCGTCATGCTGGGTGACGCGCTCGAGGCGCAGGACGGCCTCGACCTGCGGCGTTTCTCCTGGCGCACCGCGCTCGCCGGCGGGTACGACGTCGTCCACCTGCACTGGCCCGAGACGCTGTTCGCCGCTCGCTCGGCCGCACGGCGGACCGCCAAGCGCTGGGCGTTCCTCGCGTGGGTGCTGCGGCTGTCGGCGACGCGCACACCGGTGGTGCGTACCGTCCACAACCTCGAGCACCCGCGTGACGTCACGCGGCTCGAGTCGGTCGGGCTGCGGGCGGTCGACCGGCTGACGACGGCCCGGGTCGTGCTCAACGACGTCGACGCCGCCCCCGTGCCCGCCGAGGTCGGCGCGGCGAGGGCGGCGCGCTCCGTGCCGACGGCCCGGATCGTGCACGGGCACTACCGCGACTGGTACGGCCGTCACGCGCGGGCGGACGCACGGGCGAGCCACCTCGCGTTCGTCGGCATGGTGCGCCGCTACAAGGGTGTCGAGCGGCTGCTCGCGGCGTTCGACGAGACGAGGGCCGACGCCCCCTGGCTCACCCTCACGGTGGCCGGGGCGCCGTCGTCGCCGCGGCTCGCGCGTGCGGTCGAGGCCGCTGCCGCGCGTGACCGGCGGATCTCGGCGGTGCTCGGGTTCCTCGACGACGCCCGGTTCGTCCAGGAGGTCACGGCGGCGCAGGTGGTCGTGCTGCCGTACGACCACATGCACAACTCCGGCGCGGTCCTGGCGGCTCTGTCCCTCGACCGGCCGGTGCTGGTGCCGGACAACGAGGTCAACCGGCGGCTCGGTGAGGAGGTGGGGCCGGGCTGGGTGCTGTGCTACGAGCGGCTCACGGGTGCCGAGCTGCTGGCCGCCGTCGCCGCCACCCGTCACCGGACCGACGGTGCGCGCCCCGACCTGTCCGCACGCGGGTGGGACGACGTCGGCCGCGCCCACCTCGAGGTCTACCGCGCGGCGCTGGTCCGGGGGGCGCGGTGAGCCGCGTCGTCGTGGCGGTGCCCACGTTCCGCCGCCACGAGCAGCTCGCGGCCGCGCTGCACGGTGTGCGCGCC
>JAEXEM010000180.1 GCA_023401045.1 Actinomycetes bacterium | reverse complement strand
GTGCCCGTCCGCACCCCCGCCGCGACCGGTGCCGCGACCACCGGTGCCGCCGGGGCCGGTGCCGGGCCGGGCACCGACCTCGCCCGCCGCGACGGCGTGGGCACGGACCTCGAGCACGCGGACGACGCGGAGCCGTGGGAGGGCGACGACGGCGAGCCGCTCGAGAACGGTGACGAGCAGGCCGAGGAGGGCGACTGGTACACCCGCCCGCCGGCCCGCCGACGGTGGGGGTCGCTCCTGGCGATCGGTCTGCTGGTCACGACCGCGGCGACCCTGCACCCTGCGGCCACGCTCCTCGTCGTGCTCGCGCTCGTCGTCGTCGTGCGGACGGTCGGGCTGACGGTCGAGTCGATGCACGGGCGGCGCGAGCGTCGTGGTGTGCGGCGCGGCGACGTGCCGCTCGCGGTCGTGTCGGTGCCCTGGTACCTCGTGCGGGCCGTCCTCGGGGTGCTGCCCGCCGCGCTCGTCGCGGCCGCGGTCATGACGATCGTCGGCGGGGTCGGCTGGTACCTCCTCGACACGGGCACGTGGGCCGTCGACGGCGCCGCGCCGGGGCAGCGCCCGCAGGGGCTGACGGTCCAGCTGCTCGTCGGCGCGCTCGTCGTCCTCGGGGTCGTGCTGCTGTGGTGGGGGCCGCTGTCGCGGATGACCCGCACCGGTGCGCGCCGGACGCTCGCCGCCGTCGCCCCCGGTCCCGTCGGGGCGCTCGTCGTCGTCGTGCTGGCGCTCGTCGTCGCGCTCGTGCTGTTCGACCGGCTCGTCGACGCGCAGCCGTTGTCGTGGTGGCCGCTGTCCGACCCGCAGGCACCCGGGGCGTGACGTGCGTGCCGGGCGGGTGCCGGACCAAGGTGTGATGTGCCGGGCGCACCCGGCCGCCTAGGCTGACGGCGTGACGACGGTACGGCAGCTGCCCGGCCGGGTCCCGCGCGCGCAGCTCGCCGCTGCCCTCGGGGCCCTGCTCGCGCTCGCCACCGTGCTGCCGAACGTGCTCGGTCGGGTCGTCCTCCACGACTGCCTCGTCGCCGAGGGCCCGTTGGCGGCGCTCGGTCTGCGCCTCGCGGTGCTGCGCTCCGCGGTGGAGTGCCCGGACGGCTCGTTCGGGTTCGGCGCGACGTCCCAGGGTGCGGTGCTGCTGCTCAGCGTCGCGGTGCCGGTCGTGCTCGCGCACGTCGTGCTGTCCGCGTGCGGGGTGGGCCTCGGTGTCGTCGCCCGGCGGGGGGTGACGGTCGCCGCGGCGGTCCTGTCCGCGCGGCTCGCCCCGCACGTCGCGCTCGCGACGCCCGGCGTCCCCGCCGGCCGTCCGTGGACGACGGTGGACGCCCCGGTGCACGTCCGGCGCGACCGGGGCCACGACCCGACGCGGCCGCACCGCGGACCCCCGGCGCGCTGACCCGCACCCGCGTCCGCACGTCCGCACGTCTCCCAGGAGCCTGTCATGTCCACGAACACCCCTCGTCCCACCAAGGCGCAGCGTCGGGACGACGCGCGCGCCAAGGCGATCGCCATGCGCCAGGAGCAGGAGCGCAAGGCGAGGCGCACCCGCCTCATCGCCATCGGCGGCCTCGTCGCCGCCGTGCTCGTCCTCGGCGGGGTCGTCCTCGCCATCGTCCGCCAGGGCCAGGCGAACGCCGAGGCCTACGGCCAGGTCGTCTACGGCGGCGGCGAGCAGGGGGTCGTCGCCCCCGCCCTCGCCGACGTCGAGACCCCCGAGGGGGCCGACGAGTCCGGCGGCATCGTCATCGGCAAGGACGGTGTCGGTGACACCGGCGACGGCGACGAGACGGTCGTCGACGTGTACTTCGACTTCATGTGCCCGTGGTGCGGCCGGTTCGACGCCGCCAACGCCGAGGAGCTCGACCGGCTGGCGGCCACCGGCGACGTCACGGTGATCTACCACAACATCTCGTTCCTCGACGGGAGCTCCCAGGGCACCTTCTACTCGACGCGTGCGGCGAACGCCGCGGCCGTCGTCGCCGCGGAGTCGCCCGAGCACTACACCGACTTCGTCACCGCCCTCTACGCGAACCAGCCCGACGAGGGCTCGTCCGGCCTCACCGACGCGAAGATCGCCGAGATCGCGCAGGGCGTCGGTGTCCCGGCGAGCGTGACCGACCAGTTCACGGCCGTCGTCGACGGCACGTACGAGGTCGGCGAGGGCGACGCGAAGCAGACCGCCGACGGCACGTGGCGCACCTACGCCCCGTTCGTCGCCGCGGCGACCCGGCAGGCCGGTGTCGACCTCGGCAAGCTGACGACGCCGACGGTCCTCATCGACGGCGAGCCGTTCCAGGGTGACCTCTACACCCCGGGCGCCCTCACGCAGGCCGTCGAGGCCGCGGCCGCCAAGGGCTGACCCTCGCGCACCGGCGTCCGCCCCGGGAGGGGTGGGCGCCGGTGTCGCCGCGGCCGGTACCCTGGCCGCCTCGCCTCCTTAGCTCAGCTGGCCAGAGCAGCTGTCTTGTAAACAGCAGGTCGTCGGTTCGAATCCGACAGGGGGCTCCACCTCGCCGTCGCCGTCGCGACGGCGCCCGACGGGGCGGGCTCAGGCCCCGAGCGACTCGCGGAGGAACGCGATGTCGTCCGCCTGCGTCTCGGCGGGCGTCTCGACGACGACGTCGCAGCCCGCCTCCCGCACGACGTGCGCGAGCAGCTCGGGCGGGATCGTGCCGTCGCGGTAGCCCGCGTGCCGGTCCCGTGAGGAGCCCTGCGGGTCGCGCGAGGAGTTCGCGTGGACGAGGTCGATGCGCCCGGTGATGGCGGTGAGGCGCTCGACGACCGTCTCGAGGTCCTCGCCCGCCGCCCACGCGTGGCACGTGTCGAGGCAGACACCGACGTCGTACCCGCCGATCGCGTCCCACAGCATCGCCCAGCGGTCGAGGGTGCGGGCGCAGGCGTTCTCGCCGCCGGCGGTGTTCTCGACGAGCACGCGGACCGGGAACGTCGCCCGCTCGAACGTCTTGCGCCAGTTGTCGATGCCGACGGCGACGTCGTCACCGTCCCCGACGTGCCCGCCGTGCACGACCAGCCCGCGCGCACCGAGGTCGGCGGCCGCCGCCGAGTGCTGGGCGATCATGTTCCGGCTGGGGATCCGGATGCGGTTGTTCGTCGAGGCGACGTTGACGAGGTAGGGCGCGTGGGCGTAGATCCCCAGACCGGACGCGACGAGCGCGTCCGCGTCCGCGCGGCGGACCGGCTTCTTCCAGCCCTGCGGGTCGGCGAGGAAGATCTGGACCGCGTCGGCGCCGAGGCGCTGCGCCTCGGCCACCGGGTCCTCCCCGCGCACGTGCGCACCGATGAGCACGACGTCCCCCTCCTGCGGTCGGCGACCTTCGACGCGCCAGGCTAGCGCGCGGGTCCGACGCCGGCCCCCGCGGCAGCCGCTCAGGACCTGGGGCCGGACTCCTCGAGCAGCCGCAGCGTCGCGCGCACACGCGGGTTGTGGGCGGGGTCGGCGTCGATCCCGAGCGTCGCGTAGACCGCGTAGACGTGGTTCTGCACCGACTTCTCGGTGATGCCGAGGCGCTCGGCGATGCCCGCGTTCGACAACCCGGACGCGAGGAGGCGCAGCACCTCGTACTGCCGCTGTGTGAGGCGGGCGACGTCCGACCCGGCCCGTGGCGACACCTTGGAGACGAGTGCCGGGTCGAGGACGGTGTGGCCCGCGGCCGCGGCCCGCACCGCGTGGTAGAGCGTGCCCTCGCTCGTGCTGCTCGTCTTCGACAGGTAGCCCCAGCCGTGCGCGACGTCCGGCGGCAGGTCGAGCAGGAGGTCCATCGCGTCGTGGGCCGAGAGCAGGAGGATCCCGAGGTGCGGCTGCTGGCGCCGCAGCATGACGCCGAGGGCGATGCCGTTGCCGTCCGGCAGGTCGATGTCGAGCACGACGACGTCGGCCGTCCCCGGGGTGAGGTCGCGGCGGGCCTCCGCCACGGTGCCGACCGCGACGACGACCTGGAGGCCGGGCGCGCCACCGATCGTGCGCTCGAGCATCGAGCGGAACAGTGGCTGGTCCTCGACGACCGCGACGCGTAGGTGGGGGATCGGTGCGTGCTGCATTACCGACCAGTATCGTCACGAGGCGCGGCCTCGCGGTGAGGCGCGCGGGACGGACGCCGGTGGGGGATGACGAGCGCGGACGAGGTGGTGCCGGAGCGGCCCGGCGACAGGTCGGCGGACCTGCGCGTCCTGCTGACGGCGTCCGGCGTCATCGGCGCGGGGTTCGGCTGGGGCGCGTCGCTCCAGAGCTGGTGGATCTACTCGACGCTCGTGCCCGAGTGGGCGCAGGTCGAGCTGTGGCGGCGGCTGCTCGCCAACGGTGTCGCGGTCGCGGCCCTCGTCGTCGCGCTGTGGCTCATGCACGTCCACACCGCCCGCCGGTACGACGACGTCGCCGTGCGTCTCGTCGCGGCCGCGACCGCGATGAGCCTGCTGCGCGTCACGCTGCAGTCGCTGCTCGGCGTCTACGGCGAGGGTGACCAGCAGGCGCTGCAGGCCGAGTTCGTCAGCGGCGTGGCGATCGCGCTCGTCGCGTGCTCGATCGGCACGTGGGCGATGCTCGCGTCCCGGCGCGGCCGCACGCGCACCCGGGCGGCCGAACGCACGGCGATGAGCGTCGAGCTGGCGGTCCGGGCGCTCGAGGACGAGGAGGTCCGGGTGCGCCGCGCGGTCGCCGAGGGGCTGCACGGCACGCTGCAGCAGCGTCTCGTCGTCGTCGACGCCGCGCTCGAGGACATCGCCCGCGGGGCCGACACCGTGACCGCGTCGGCGGTCGCGCGCGTGCGGGCCGAGCTCTCCGAGGCCCGCGAGATCGACGTGCGCCACGTGAGCCGGCTGCTCTACCCCGAGCGGCTCGAGCTCGGTCTCGTGCCCGCCGTGCGCTCGCTGCTCGCACGGGTGCCGGTGTCGATCGGGACGAGGATCCGCGCGCGCCCCGAGGTGCGCGCCCTCGACGACCCCGCGCAGCAGGGGCTGACGACGGCGGAGCGGCTGCTCGCGGTCCGCGTCGTCGAGGAGGCCGTGACGAACGCGCTCAAGCACGGGCCGCCGACGCGCATCGAGGTGGACCTCGAGGTCGACGACGGCCACCTCGTCGTCGTCGTGGCGAACGACGGCGCGGACCTCGAGGCGGGTGCGGCGCGCGACCCGTCCTCCGGCGGGGCGCGGCTCCAGGAGCGGGTACGGCTCGCCGGTGGCTCCCTCGCCGTGCTGCCGGGGCGCGGCCAGGGGG
>JAEXEM010000066.1 GCA_023401045.1 Actinomycetes bacterium | reverse complement strand
GTGCCGGCGGCGGGCCGCTCGACACGACGACCGTCACGGCGCTCCCCGACGCCACCGTCGCACCCTCCGCGGGCTCGACGCGCACGACGCGGCCCGGCGGGACGGTCGTCGAGCGCTCGGTGACGATCCGGGCGGACAGCCCGGCACCCTGCAGGGCACCGACCGCGTCCGCCTCCGTGCGGCCGCCCAGCCCGCTCGGCACCTGGACCTCGGTCGGCTCCTGCGTCGTCTCCTCCGGCGTGGGCTCCTCGGTCGGGGTCTCGCTCGGTGTCGGGCTCGCCGTGCGGCCGACGTTCGCGCGGGCCGGGAAGTCCTGCTCCTCCTGGTAGCGCGGGTGCTCGAAGACCTTCTTCATGTAGTCGGCCCACAGCACCGACGGGAACGAGGAGCCGGTGATCTCCTTGTACCCGCCCCACGGCTCGATCGTGTCGAGGGACTTGCCGTCCTCACCCTGCTGGGAGAGCGACACGGCGGTCGCGAGCTGGGGCACGTAGCCGACGAACCACGCCGACTTGTTCTCGCTCGAGGTGCCGGTCTTGCCGGCGATCGGCCGGCCGAGCGGCTTGATCTGGCGGTTCCCGGACCCCTTCTCGACGACCTGGGTCATCGCGTAGGTGGCGTCCGCCATGACGTCGGTGGGGAACACCTGCTCACCGGCGGTGTCCGGGGACCACGCGACCGTGCCGTCCTTGTAGGTGACGGCCTGCACGATGTGCGGGTCGCGGTGCATGCCCTGCGCGGCGAACGTCGCGTAGGCACCGGCCATCTCGAGCGGGCGGACGGCGTCGGCGCCGAGCACGTTCGACGGGGTGAGCGTCAGTGGCGTCGTGATCCCCGCCGCCTTCGCGGCGTCCGCGGTCTTCTCGGGCCCGATCTCGATGTTGAGCGCCGCGTACGCGGTGTTGACCGAGTCCGCCGTCGCCTTGACGAGGTCGATCGTCCCGAAGTCCTGGTTGCCGAAGTTCCGGACGTCCTTCTGCCCGTTCTCCCACTCGGGGAACCGCTGCGGGGAGTTCCCGTCGTACGTCGTGCTCAGCCCGATCCCCTGCTGCAGCCCGGCGACGAGCGCGAACGGCTTGAAGGTCGACCCGGCCTGGATGAGGTCGAACGACGCGGTGTTCTTCGCGTCGACGAGGTAGTCCGGCCCCCCGTACAGCGCGACGATCCCCCCGGTCGCCGGGTCGACCGACACGACGGACACCCGGAGCCGCTCGTTCGGCACCTCGCCGTCGGACAGGCCCCCGGTCTTGAGCGCGGTCGCCGAGTCGACGGCCATCTGCTGCACCTGCGGGTCGATCGTCGTGACGATCTCGAGCCCGGCCGTGCGCAGCTCGCCGCGCGTCCAGAGCTTCGTCGCGACGAGCTCGTTCTCCACCATCTCCAGCAAGTACCCGTTGGGGCCGCGGAAGGTCTCCGACTCCTGGTGCGGGATCGTCGCCGGGAACACCTGCGCGGCGCGGTCGGCGGAGGAAAGCCACCCCTGCTCGACCATCGAGTCGAGGACGATGTTCCAGCGCGCCTCGGACTTGTCGCGGTTGACGTCCGGGTCCCAGTTGTTGGGCGAGGGGATGAGGCCCGCGAGGACGGCGGCCTCCGCGACCGAGAGGTCGGCGGCGTTCTTGTCGAAGTACGACTTCGCCGCCGCCTGGATGCCGTAGGAGTCGCGACCGAAGTAGATCGTGTTGAGGTAGCGGCCCATGATCTGCTCTTTGGACTCGCTCTGCGAGATCTTGATCGCGATGATCGCCTCCTGGGCCTTGCCCCAGTAGTCGGTCGTCGTGTTCTGGTAGTACCGCTCGACGTACTGCTGGGTCAGCGTCGACCCGCCCTGCGTCGGCTTGCCCTGGAGGTTGTTGAGGAACGCGCGCGCCATGCCCGTGATCGACACCCCGCGGTTGGTGAAGAACGTCTTGTCCTCCCCGGCGGCGACGGCGTGGCCGATGTGCTCGGGCAGGGTCGCGTAGTCGACGATCTCGCGCTTCTGCTCGGCGAACGTCCCCATGACGGGCCCCGGCTTCCCGGGCTCGTCCCCCGCGAAGTAGACGGTCGTCGACTGGAACCTCACCTCGGCGAGCGGGTCCGACGGGTTGATGAACGCGTAGGCGGCGACACCTGCCCCGAGCAGCACGAAGACACCCGAGACGAACGCACCGAGCAGGAAGCGCCACGAGGGCAGCCAACGGCGCAGGCCGGTGTGCTCCCGGCGCGGGTAGTTCCAGAACCGGCGGCGACCGGCGCGGTCCGACGACGTGGGGCGGGTGGCGCGACGGGCGCGCGCAGGTGCCGCACGGCGGTTGGTGCCTGCCAAGGGGTGACCTCTCGTGCCGACGACGGTGCTGGCTCGCGTCCCCCTCCGCCCGGCGGCCGGCCGGGCGGACGCTGCCCGGCTCAGTATGGCCGAACCGCCACGGTTGTCCTCCGCAGGCCCGTCGGAACGCCCGGTTCTGCACGACCCTTCACATGATCGGCACGCGTCGTCACCGTGCTCCCGCCGCTGCGACCGGCCGTGTTGTGCGCCGGTCCGTCGACGGCATAGTCTCCGGGATGTATCGGCGTGATACATCGCCGGTCGTCATGAGTCGCCGGTCTCCCCACCGGCGAGGAGCAGGGGGTGGACAGGTGCGCGGACGTTCCGACGTGCTCGAGCCCGCCATCCTCGGCCTGCTCGCCGAGTCGCCCATGCACGGCTACGAGCTGCGCAAGCGCCTCAACCTCGTCTTCGGGTCGTTCCGTGCCCTGTCGTACGGCTCGCTGTACCCGTGCCTCAAGGGGCTCGCGGCACGCGGCTGGATCGTCGGCACGGACGCCCCGGCGGACCGGGCGGTCGCCAGCCGCCGGGCGCGGATCGTCTACCAGCTGACGGCCGAGGGCAAAGAGCACCTCCAGCAGGTGCTCTCGACCTCCGGCCCCGCGGCCTGGGAGGACGAGAACTTCGACGTGCGGTTCGCGTTCTTCGCGCAGACCGACGCCGAGACCCGCCTGCGGATCCTCGAGGGCCGCCGCACGCGGCTCACCGAGCGCCTCGAGACGATCCGGCAGTCCTTCGCCCGCACCCGCGAGCGCATGGACGAGTACACGCTCGAGCTCCAGCGTCACGGCCTCGAGCGCGTCGAGCGCGAGGTCCGCTGGCTGGACGACCTCATCGACAACGAGCGTGGCGTCCGTCGCGCTCGCACCGAGGGCGGTGGCCGGCCGGCCGCCGCTGCAGACGACGCCGGGGGCACCACCACGGCGCGAATCGAGAAGGAGCGAGGATGACCTCCATCCGCGTCGCCATCGTCGGCGTCGGCAACTGCGCCGCGTCGCTGGTCCAGGGCGTGCAGTACTACCGGGACGCCGACCCGGCGGGCAAGGTCCCGGGCCTCATGCACGTCCAGTTCGGCGACTACCACGTGCGCGACATCGAGTTCGTCGCCGCGTTCGACGTCGACGCCAAGAAGGTCGGCTTCGACCTCTCGGAGGCGATCTTCAACTCCGAGAACAACACCATCAAGATCTCCGACGTCCCGCCGCTGGGCGTGACGGTGCAGCGCGGGCACACGCTCGACGGCATCGGCAAGTACTACGCGCAGACGATCGAGGAGTCGGACGCCGAGCCGGTCGACGTCGTCCAGGTGCTCAAGGACCAGCAGGTCGACGTCCTCGTCTGCTACCTGCCCGTCGGCTCCGAGGCCGCCGCGAAGTTCTACGCGCAGTGCGCGATCGACGCGGGCGTCGCGTTCGTCAACGCGCTGCCGGTCTTCATCGCGTCCGACCCGGAGTGGGCCGCGAAGTTCGAGGCCGCCGGTGTGCCGATCGTCGGCGACGACATCAAGTCGCAGGTCGGCGCGACCATCACGCACCGCGTGCTCGCCCGCCTCTTCGAGGACCGTGGGGTCATCCTCGACCGCACGTACCAGCTGAACGTCGGCGGCAACATGGACTTCAAGAACATGCTCGAGCGCGAGCGCCTGGAGTCGAAGAAGATCTCGAAGACGCAGGCCGTCACCTCGAACCTCGAGGACGGCCCGCTGGCCGGCAAGCAGGACGACCGCAACGTCCACATCGGCCCGTCGGACTACGTCGCGTGGCTCGACGACCGCAAGTGGGCGTACGTGCGCCTCGAGGGCCGCGCGTTCGGCGAGGTGCCCCTCAACCTCGAGTACAAGCTCGAGGTGTGGGACTCCCCGAACTCGGCGGGCATCATCATCGACGCGCTGCGTGCGGCGAAGATCGCGAAGGACCGCGGCATCGGCGGCCCGATCCTCTCGGCGTCGACCTACTTCATGAAGTCCCCGCCGGTCCAGATGGAGGACACGAAGGGCCGCGCCCAGGTCGAGGCCTTCATCCGCGGTGAGGTCGAGCGCTGAGTTCTCAGTGAGCCGTGAAGGGTTGTTGCCGGATTCCGGCAACAACCCTTCACGCGTTCCGGGCGTCGTCCACAGGCGGGAGAGTTGCGGCGGCGCCGGGGGCGACGAAGCGGGCAATGTCGGGGGGTGCACGGGAGGACACGGGCGGAGCTCCGTCGGCCGGACGTCAGCAGGCTGCCCGGGATCGACGCGCTCAGCCCACCCGTCCGGCGACTCGTCGAGCTGCAGGACGGGGTGGCGACGACCTCGCAGCTCGGCACGGGCGGCCTCGGTCCAGGGGCTGTGGCGCGCCGGGTCCGCAACGGTGTGTGGCAGCGACCACACCGAGGTGTCGTCGTGCTGCAGTCCGGCGCGCCGTCGTGGCGGCAGCGCGCCCGGGCGGCGCTGCTCGCCGCCGGTGCAGGCGCAGCACTGTCGCACCGCTCGGCCGGGTTCGTCCACGGGTTCGTGGCGGACCCCGGCCCTGCCGTCGCCGTCAGCGTGCCGGCTGGGCGCGTGGTGCACCGCGGCGCCGGTCTGGTGGTGCACCGGCGCCGGACCATGCCCGCGAGCGGTGGCGGCCTGCGGGCGGTGGCCCCGGCCCCCACGGTGCTCGACCTCCTCGGCCGTGCGCACGACGAGGACGAGGCCGTCGGCGTGCTGTGCGACGCGGTGCGCGCCGGGGTGCAGCCGGGGCGTGTCGTGCTCGAGCTCGAGCGGCGCGGGGTCCAGCGGTACCGCGAGCTCGTCCGGTCCGTGCTCGCCGACACCGGGACCAGGGTCGAGTCACCGCTCGAGCTCCGGTACGACCGCGACGTCGAGCGGGCGCACGGCCTGCCACGGTCGGACGCGCAGCACCGCGACCGGGTGGCCGGCAGGTGGATCCGCACCGACCGACTGTTCCCCGGCCTCGGGGTGCGCGTGGAACTGGATGGGGTGCTCTGGCACGCCGGCGCGCGTGGCGACCGTGACGTCTGGCGCGACAACGCCGTGCTCGTCGAGCGCGGGGACCTGACGCTCCGGTACCGGTGGCCGCACGTCGTCGCCACCCCGTGCGCGACCGCCGCCCAGGTCGCTGCCGCCCTCCGTGCCCGCGGCTGGGCGTCCGCTCCCACCCCGTGCGGCCCGAGCTGTGCGTGGGTGTGATGGGTTGTTGCCGGATATCGGCCACAACCCTTCACGACCCGGGCAGGTCTTCGGGGGGCGGGTGGGGTGTTCGAGGGGACGTCCGGATGCCACCGGGCGCACGGCACGTAGCCTGGCTTCGTGCAGGTGATCTCCGACCTCAGGGCGTTGCTGCCCCTCACCGGCTTCCGCCGGCTGTTCGCCGTGCGTCTGGTGAGCCAGTCGTCGGACGGCATGTTCCAGGTGGGTCTGGCCACCCTGTTCTTCTTCTCGCCCGAGAACGCCTCGACGGCGACGGGCGTGGCGGCCGCGTTCGCGGTGCTGCTGCTGCCCTTCACGATCGTCGGACCGTGGGCCGGGGTCCTGCTCGACCGGTGGCGGCGCCGCCAGGTGCTGCTCTACGGCAACCTCGTGCGGGTCGCGCTCACGCTCGTCATCGCGGCGGTCCTCGCGACGGACGGCGTCGGGCCGGTCGTCTACGTGCTCGCGCTCGTCACGCTCTCGGTCAACCGGTTCCTGCTCGCCGCGCTCTCGGCGTCGCTGCCGAAGGTCGTCGACGGTCCGCTGCTGCTCACCGCCAACTCCCTCACGCCGACGCTCGGTGCGGCGGCCTCCGGGGTGGGGATGGCGCTCGCGTTCGTGCTCGGGCTCGTCACGCCCGCCGGGCGGGTGCGGGACGCCCTCGCGCTCGTCGTGGCGGCGGCCGTCATGGCGTGCGCGTCCGCGCTCGCGACGCGCCTGGGGCCGGACCAGCTCGGGCCGGACGAGCGCGCCGACGGGGCCCGCCTGCGCGCCCAGCTCGCCTCCCTCGCGCACGGGCTCGTCGACGGCGCCCGCTACCTCGTCGCCCGGCGCACCCCGGCGAACGCGCTCGCCGTCATGGCGCTGCACCGGTTCTGCTACGGCGCGGTCTTCATCGCGAGCATCCTCATCTCGCGCAACCTGCTCTCGGACCCGACGGACGTCCAGGCCGGCCTCGCGACGTTCGGCACGGTGCTGGCCGCGAGCGCGGTCGGGTTCGCGCTGGCCGTCGTCGTCACGCCCGTGCTCAGCCCGCGCGTCGGGCCGCAAGTGTGGATCGTCGTCTGCCTGCTGCTCGCGGCGGTCAGCCAGCTGCTCCTCGTCGTCACGGTCGACCTCGTCGCGGTGCTCGTCGCGGCGGGTGCGCTCGGACTGGCGGCGCAGAGCGCGAAGATCGCGGTCGACACGATCGTCCAGCGCGACACCGCGGACGCGTACCGCGGGCGGGCGTTCTCGCTGTACGACGTCCTCTACAACGCGGCATTCGTCGGCGCGGCGGCCCTCGCTGCGGTCGCGCTGCCCGACGACGGCTGGTCACCGGCGGTCTTCGGGGCCCTCACCGCTCTGTACGTGGCGGCCGCGGTCGTCTTCGCGACCGGTCCGCGCACGCCGGCGGCGGTGCCGCGAGCCGTACCGGAAGGGACGCCGGTGTGAGCGCGCCGGCGGACGACGCACGTGCCGCCCCGTTCGCCGAGCCTCTGCTCGACGGGCGGCTGGCCCAGGTCGTGCTCGCCGCCGGCCCCCTCGCGATGGTCGTGAGCGACCCGCGCCTGCCGGACGACCCCGTCGTGTGGTGCAACGACGCCTTCACCCGGCTCACCGGCTACCCCGCCGAGGAGGTGCTCGGGCGCAACTGCCGGTTCCTCCAGTGCGTCGGGACCGACCGCGTCGCGGTGCGGCGCGTCCACGACGCCCTCGCCGAGGGACGCGACGTGCGCGAGGTCCTGCTCAATGCCCGCAAGGACGGCACGCAGTTCTGGAACCAGCTGTCGGTCACGCACCTGCGGGACGGGTCCGGCGAGGTGACGCACCGCGTCGGCGTGCAGGTGGACGTGACGGCGGAGGCGGTCGGCGCGGCGGCACGCACCGACGAGCTGTCCTCGATGCACACGACGACGGGCCGCCTCGAGCTGCTCGAGCTCGTCGGCGAGGAGCTCGCCCGGCGCCTGGAGTACGACGACGCGGTCGACGCCCTCGCGGAGACGGTCGTGCCGCGGCTGGCGACGTGGGGCTTCGTCGCCATGACGTCGGACTCCGGTCGTCTCGAGCGGGTGCACGTCGCGGCCGCCGACCCGGCACGGCAGACCCTCGCCGAGGGGCTGCGGACGATCGGGACGTCGTGGCTGCTGGCCTCGCCCCGGCTCGCGACGGCCCTGGCCGCCGACCCGCACGAGCTGCCGCGCCCGGTGACGGTCGACGTCGAGGACCTGCGGCGCAGCGCCTCGCCCGCCGAGCTCGCCCTGCTCGAGGACCTCGGGCTCGGCAGCGCGATGCTCGTGCCGCTCAGCGGGCGTGGACGCGCCCTCGGGGTGCTGTGCCTGCTGCACCGCGACGTCGACGGCTTCGACCCGGAGACCGTCGTCACCGCCGCTCACCTCGGCCGCCGCGCGGGGGTGCTGCTCGAGAACGTGCGGCTCTACCTCGCCGAGCGCGACGCGGCGCTCACGCTGCAGCACAGCCTGCTGCCGGTCATCGGGGACGTCGGCGGCCTCGACGTCGCCGCCGCGTACCTGCCCTCGGGGCGCCGCGCGGAGGTCGGCGGCGACTGGTTCGACGCCTACGTGCTGCCGGACGGCGCGGTGAGCCTCACGGTCGGCGACGTCGTCGGGCACGACCTGCGGGCGGCTGCGTCGATGGGGCAGCTGCGCTCGCTGCTGCGCGCGACCGTGTGGCGCGGCGACATGCCCGGGGCGGCGCTCGAGCGCATCGACGGCCTCGTGCGGGCGCTCGACGTCGCCGACGTCGCGACGTGCCTGCTCATGCGGTGGGAGCGCACCCCCGACGGCGCGCACCTCACGTGGTCGGCGGCCGGGCACCCGCCGGCGCTCGTCCGGCTGCCCTCCGGGGAGGTGCGGACGCTCGAGGGCGGGCGGCGGACCCCGCTGGGGCTGCCGCCGGTGAGGCCGGGGCAGACACCGGAGGCGACCGGCGACGTCGTGCGCGGCTCGGTCGTCGTGCTCTACTCCGACGGGCTCGTCGAGCGGCGCGACCGCGGGCTGCGTGAGGGCATCGCCGCCCTCGCGCACGCGCTGTCGACCGCGCCGGCGGACGCGAGCGCGACCCAGGTGCGCGACGCGCTGACGGTGTCGTTCGTCGACGGGTACCAGGAGGACGACGTCTCGCTGCTCGTCGCGCGGGTGCCCTGACCGCGGGTCTCACCGGTGGGTGTCCCGCGGTCACCGCCCTAGCGGTCGGTGTCCTCGCGCCCGCGCTCCGCCCACCACGCGAGCAGCCGCTCGCGTGCCTCCTCCTCGCCGAGCGGGCCGTGCTCCATGCGCAGCTCGAGCAGGTACCGGTACGCCTCGCCCACGTCACGGCCGGGCGTGATGCCGAGGACCTCCATGATCTGCGTGCCGTCGAGGTCGGGACGGATCGACGCGAGCTCCTCGGCCTCCCGCAGCTCGGCGATGCGCCGCTCGAGGTCGTCGTACGCCGCGGACAGGCGCGCGGCCTTGCGCTGGTTGCGGGTCGTCGAGTCCGAGCGGGTGAGCCGGTGCAGTCGCTCGAGCAGCGGGCCGGCGTCGGTGACGTACCGGCGCACCGCGGAGTCCGTCCACTCCCCGTCGCCGTAGCCGTGGAACCGCAGGTGCAGCTCGGTGAGGCGGGAGACGTCGTGGACCGTCTGCTTGTCGAACCGCAGCGCCTTGAGGCGCTTGGCGACGAGCTTGGCGCCGACGACCTCGTGGTGGTGGAAGCTCACGCCGCCGCCGGGCTCGAAGCGTCGCGTCCGCGGCTTGCCGATGTCGTGCAGCAGCGCCGCCAGGCGCAGCGTGAGATCCGGCGCCGGCACCGGGCCGTCCGGGCCGGTCTCCAGCGCGATGGCCTTCTGCAGCACCATGAGGGAGTGCTGGTAGACGTCCTTGTGCCGGTGGTGCTCGTCGATCTCGAGCCGCAGCGCCGGCAGCTCGGGCAGGACGTGGTCGGCCAGCCCGGTGTCGACGAGCACCTCGAGCCCGGCGCGCGGGTCCGCCGAGAGCAGCAGCTTGACGAGCTCGTCGCGCACCCGCTCCGCGGAGACGATCGCGATGCGCGGGGCCATGTCGACGATCGCGGCGTGCGCGTCCGCGTCCAGGGTGAACCCCAGCTGGGCGACGAACCGCGCCGCCCGCATCATCCGCAGCGGGTCGTCGTCGAAGGACTGCCGCGGGTCGATCGGGGTGCGGAGCACCTTGCGGGCGAGGTCCCCCAGACCGTCGAACGGGTCGACGAACGTGAGGTCCGGGACGCGCACCGCCATCGCGTTGACCGTGAAGTCGCGCCGCGACAGGTCGCCCTCGAGGGTGTCGCCGAACTGCACGAGCGGCTTGCGGGACGTCGGGTCGTACGCGTCGGTGCGGTACGTCGTCACCTCGACGACGACGTCCTGCGTCGCGCCACGACGGCCCGCGAAGCGCCGGGCACCGACCGTGCCGAACTCGCGCCCGATGTCCCAGTGCGCGTCGCCCCACGCCGCGAGCAGCGGCTCGGCCTCGTCCGGCGTCGCCGAGGTCGTGAGGTCGAGGTCGTGGCTGGCGCGGCCGAGGAAGGCGTCGCGCACGGGGCCGCCGACGAGCGCGAGCTCGAAGCCGGCGGCACGGAAGCGCTCGCCGAGGTCGAGCGCGTCGGGCGCCATGGTGGCGAGGGACTCGAGGGCGCGGCGGCGCAGCTGCTGCACGGCCGCGGCGTCGGGGCGGTCGGTGGGGACGTCGGGCACCCGACAAGCCTGCCAGAGGTCCGGGGCGCCCCCGCCCGCAGGCCACGGGTCGACCGCCGCACGACCGAGCGTCGGACCGGGCGTCCGGCGACCGGGACGGATCGGGCCAGGTCCACTCGTTACAGTGTCGGCATGTCCGCCGCCGCTCAGCCTCGACCCGGGAGCGTCCCGGCGCCTCCTGGCGGGCACCCGCTGCGGATCGACCCGTCGCTCGTCGCCACCCGCCCGCACGCCGTCCCGCTGCCGGTCGTCGACGAGACGTCCGCCGGCGGCCTCGTCGTCGCGCGGCAGGGCGAGCAGTACACGGCGGCCGTCATCGCGCGGCGCAACCGGGCGGGCCGCCTCGAGTGGTGCCTGCCGAAGGGCCACCTCGAGGGCGACGAGACGCCCGAGGAGGCGGCCGTCCGTGAGATCGCGGAGGAGACCGGCATCACCGGGCGGGTGCTGCGCCGGCTCGGTGTCATCGACTACTGGTTCTCCGGCGACGACCACCGGGTGCACAAGGTCGTCCACCACTTCCTCCTCGGGGCGCTGCACGGCGAGCTCACCGTCGAGAACGACCCCGACGGCGAGGCGGAGGACGTCGAGTGGGTCCGGGTCGTCGACCTGCCCGAGCGGCTGGCCTACCCCAACGAGCGACGCCTCGCCGGGCTCGCGCTCACGGTGCTCGGCGAGACATGACCGCGACGGCCCGCCGGGTGGCCGCGACCGTGCCGCCCCTCCTGCTCCTCCTGCTCGCGCTCGTCGCGCCGGCGTCGGCCGCCCCCTCCCCCGGACCGGGCACCGCACCGTCCGCCGAGTCGTCGGCCGCGTCGGACGGGATGCCCGTGCGGGTGCAGATCACGGCCGTCACCCCCCAGGTGCTGCGCCCGGGCGAGGACCTCGTCGTGCGGACCCGGCTGACGAACACGACGGACGAACCGGTCGCCGACCCGCGGGTGCGGGTGCGCATCGAGCGGATCCGCCCGGGCGACCGGGACGGGCTCGACACCTGGCTGTCGGAGCCCGACACCGGCGACCGGATCGGCTCGCGCGTCGCGACCATCACCCCCGACCAGCCTCTCGCACCCGGTGCGTCCGTCGAGCTCGAGGCGGTCGTGCCCGCCGCGGACGTCGGCCTGCTCGACCGCCCCGACACCTGGGGCGCACGCGGGCTCGCCGTCGAGGTCGTCGACGGCCGCTCACGCGTCGGGCTCCAGCGCTCGTTCGTCCTGTGGGCCACGGACGACGACGTCGCGCAGGCCCGCGTGTCCTTGCTCGCGCCGGTCGTCGGCACGGCCGTCGCACCCGACGGCTCCGACGTCGACCCGCCCGGCCCGACGCTGCCCGAGCTCGTACGCCCGGGCGGGCGTCTCGCCGACGTCCTCCAGCTCGTGCAGGACCACCCCGACGTCGCCCTCGCCGTCGACCCGGCGCTCCTCGCGCAGGCGCTCGAGGGCAACGGGGTCGTCGCGCAGTGGCGCGAGCAGCTGGTCGCCGCCGCCGTCGGCCGCGACGTCGTCACCCTGCCCTGGGAGGACCCCGACCTCACCGCGCTCGCCCACGCCGGCACGCCCGCGCTGCTCGAGGCCGCCGTCACGACGTCACGCGCGGCGACCGAGCGCGACGGCGCGCTGCGCGGACGCACCGACGTGCTGTGGGCGCCCGGCCCGGCGACCGACCAGGCGACAGCCGACCTCGCGGCGTCGGTCGGCGCCACGACGCTCGTCCTCGCACCCGACGACCTGCCGACCGACGACGACGCCGGGTCGCGCACGGCCGTCACCACGTCCTCCGGCCCCGTCACCGGGCTCGTCCCCGACGACATCCTCACGACCCTCGTCTCCTCCCCCACCGACCTCGACCCCGACGCGACGACCGCGACCGTCGTCCAGCGCGTGCTCGCCGAGCTCTCCGTCCTCGCCCGGTCCTCGACGGACGGGCCCCAGCAGGTGCTCGTCGTGCTGCCGCGCGGGACGGACCCCGACGTCGCGCTCGTCGACGCCGTGCTCGCTGCCGTCGAGAGCAGCCCCTGGTCGCGCACCGCGCCGCTGACGGCCCTCCTCGGGTCGACGCCACCGAAGGACCGCGACACGCTGCCGGCCCTCGTCGCGGACGAGGACGCGATGAGCCCGACGCAGCTGCGCACGCTCGCGGACGCGTACACCGAGACCGTCGCGTTCGCGGGCATCACCGACGACCCGGCCGCGCTCCTCGCCGGGGCCGCGGAGACGACCCTCGCCCCGGTGTCCGTCGCCTGGCGCGCCGACCCCGAGGGCCGCAGCCGCGTCGTCGAGGAGGTCGTCGGCGACCTCACGGCCCGCCGGACCGGTCTCACGCTCGCCCCCGCGAGCACCCAGAGCGTCATCAGCGCGACGAGCGAGGTCCGGTTCTCGGTGCGCAACGAGCTGAGCGTGGGCGCCTCCGTGCGCGTCGAGACACGCCCTCGCAAGGGGTGCGTGAGCACCGAGCCGAGCCCGACGGTCCTCGTCGGGCCCGGCAGCGAGGAGGTCGTGCCGGTGACGCTGCACGCCATCGCGAACTGCGAGGTCGTCGTCGAGGCGCGTCTCACCAGCGAGGACGGCACCGTGCTCGCCCCACCGACGACGTTCGTCGTGCGGGCCTCCCCGACGATCGAGTCGGTCGGCACCGCCGTCGTCGGCGTGCTCCTCGCCGTCGGGCTCGTGCTCGGCGTCATCCGCACCGTCCGGCGCGGCCAGAGCGCACGCCGCGGGGCTCGCCGCGTCGACGAGCACGAGGCCACCCGACCGCTGCCGGTGCTCGGCGGCTCCCCGGACGGTGACGCATGACCGCCCCCACCCCTCCCCGCGACCCCGCCGCCCCCGGCGACCCGGGCGACCTGCCGGACGACCCGGGCGTCGTCCGCGAGCCCGTCGACGCGTCCGGGGACCTCCGCGACCACGAGCCCACCTCCGGGGCGGACCACCCGTCACCGCGCGGGGGCCTGCGGCGCGGCGCCGCCCTCATGGCGGGCGGCACGGCCGTCTCGCGCCTGCTCGGCTTCCTCAGGGCCATGGTGCTGGCGGCCGCCATCGGGGCGACCGGCCAGGCCGCCGACGCGTTCGCGGTCGCCAACAAGCTCCCGAACGTCCTCTACATGCTGCTCGCCGGCGGCGTCCTCAACGCGGTGCTCGTGCCGCAGGTCGTGCGCGCCTACAAGCGGAAGGCGGGCCAGGAGTACGTCGACCGGCTGCTGTCCTTCGGGTTCGCGGTGCTCGCCGCGGCCACGGTCGTCCTCACGATCGCCGCGCCGCTGCTCGTGCGCCTCTACGCCGACCCCGGCAGCAGCACGCAGCTCGAGCTCGCCACGACCTTCGCCTACTGGTGCGTGCCGCAGCTCTTCTTCTACGGCGCGTACGCGCTGCTCGGGCAGGTCCTCAACGCGCGCGGGTCGTTCGGGCCGTACATGTGGGCGCCGGTCGTCAACAACATCGTGTCGATCGCCGGGTTCGGGGTGTTCATCCTCGTCTTCGGGGTCCGCAGCGGCACCGACGAGTGGACCGGCGCCCAGGTCGCGCTGTTCGCCGGCGCCGCGACCCTCGGCGTCGTCATGCAGGCGCTCGTCCTCGTCCCGTCGCTGCGCCGCGCCGGGGTGGGCTACCGGTGGCGCTGGGGGTTGCGCGGCTCCGGGCTCGGGCGTGCCGGCACCGTCGCGACCTGGACGTTCGTCGGCCTCGGCATCGGCCAGCTCGGGTACGTCGTCGTGTCGCGCGTCGCCTCGGCGGCGCCAGGTGCGGGGGCGGAGGCCGCCTCGCACGTCGCCGGGAACGCGGCCTACGACTACGCGTTCATGCTCTTCATGCTCCCGCACTCCCTCGTCACCGTCTCGCTCGCGACAGCGCTGTTCACGCGCCTGTCCGCGCGGGCGCACGACGGTGACGTCGACGGGGTGCGCGCGGACCTGTCGACGGGGGTGCGCGTCGTCGGGATCTTCACGCTGCTCGCCGGGGCCGGCCTCGCCGTGCTCGCGTGGCCCGTCGTGCGGATCGTCCTGCCGAGCCAGCCCGAGGCGGCCGTGAGCGCGGTCGCCGGGGTCGTCGTCGCGATGGCCGTCGGGCTGCCCGCCTTCGGGGCGTGGTCGATGTGCCAGCGCGTCTACTACGCCTACGAGGACGCCCGGGGCATGGTGCCGGTGCAGGTCGCGATGGCCCTCGTCGTCGCCGGCGGCACCCTGCTCGGCCAGTGGCTGCTGCCGAACCAGTGGTGGGTCGCCGGGGCGGGGCTGTCGATGAGCGTGTCGTACCTGCTCGGCACCGTCCTCGCGCTGCGGGCGCTGCGGCGCCGTCTCGACGGGGACGTCGACGCACGGGGCATGCTGCGCACGCACGTGCGCGCCGGGACCGCGGCCGTCCTCGCGGCGGCGCTCGGCGTCGGTGTGCTGCTGCTCGTCCGCGCCTACGGGCCGCAGGGCGTCGTCGGGGCGATCGTGCAGTGCGCGGCCGTCGGCACCGTCATGGTGCTCGTCTACCTCGGGCTGCTGCGGGCACTGCACGTGCGCGAGCTCGACCAGCTCGTCGGCCCCCTGGTCCGACGGGTGCGGCGGCGGGCGCAGGGCCCTGCCGTCTAGCATGCTCACGAGGCGTACCCACGCACGCCCATCGTCGGGGGGCGCGGACGGAGGTGGCACGGTGACGGAAGAGGTCGGCCGAGGAACGGTGCTGGCCGGGCGCTATCGCGTCCTCGAACCGCTCCCCTCGGACCTCGAGGGAGTCGCCGTCTGGCGGGCGACCGACCAGATCCTCGACCGTCCCGTGCGCGTCCGGGTGCTGCGCTCGGGAGCAGTCGCCCCCGCCCTCGACGCGGCCCGGCGTGCGGCCCTCGTCACCGACGCCCGGCTCGTGCGGATCCTCGACGTCGGCACGCACGAGGGCGTCGGCTACGTCGTCTCGGAGCAGATCAACGGGGTCTCGCTGGCCCAGCTCGTCGAGCGTGGCCCGCTGGGGCCCGACCAGGCCCGCGCCGTCGTCGGCGAGGCGGCTGCCGCCCTCGAGGTGGCGCGCCGCCGCGGGGTCCACCACCTCGCGCTGCGTCCGTCCGTCGTCCACGTCGCGTCGGACGGCCGCGTCCTCGTCTCGGGTCTCGCCATCGACGCGGCGCTGCTCGGCGACCAGCAGCAGGACGCGCGCGCGACGAGCCGCACCGACGCCGTCGACCTCGTCCGCCTGCTGCACACCGCGCTCACCGGCCGCTGGCCCGTCGGTGCCGGCGTCGTCCCCGTCACCGACGTCCCTCCCGCTCCCGTGCTCGACGGTGTGCCGGTCGCCCCGGCGGAGCTCGTCGCCGGGGTCCCGAACGACCTCGACACGCTCTGCGCCGTCACCCTCGGCCCGCACGAGGACGGCCCCCACACGCCGGGGGAGCTCGTCCACGAGCTCGAGCCGTGGGGCGAGATCCGCATCAGCCGTGTCGAGGACGACGAGGGCGGCGGCGCGGGGGGTGCCGTCGCCGCCGCAGGCGTCGCCGCGGCCGCCGGGCCGGAGCGCCCGGAGG
>JAEXEM010000071.1 GCA_023401045.1 Actinomycetes bacterium | reverse complement strand
GTGCCCTCCGCGGGCAGCGCGCCGCTCTGCCCGCGTCCGCCGCCGCGGCGCAGCCGACGTGCCGTGCCGCTCGCCCTGGGTGCGGCGGCGACCTGGACAGGGCCCTCGCTCGTGCGCACGACGAGGGACCAGCCGTACTCGACGTCGCGGTACGTGGGCCACGGCACGTGCACCGTGCTCAGCACGTTGCGCACGACGATCTCGCCGTCGGAGACCTCGACACCGGGACGTCCCAGCAGCGCCCACACCACGACGACGACGAGCGCGACCGGCGGTGCGGTGCGCAGCGCCTCCGCCGCTCCGTCGTCGATGCCGACCGACACCAGGGCGACCAGACCGATCGCCGCTGCGGCGATCGTCAGACCCCGCCCGTAACCCGACGTGAACTCCTGCGTGGCACCCACGTGACCATGCTCGCAGACCGGCACCCCGTCGCCCCCACCGGGCCGACGGCGCGGGTGCAGGAAGGACGCTGACCGGTGGCCCTCGAGACACCCCCCGTGACCACCCGCACCGACGAGCCCGTGCTGTCGGTGCGTGACCTCGGCGTGGACTTCTACGTCGACGGCACCTGGTACCCCGCCGCGGTCGACGTCAGCTACGACGTGCGGCCCGGCGAGGTGCTCGCGATCGTCGGCGAGTCCGGCTCCGGCAAGACGCAGTCGTCCATGGCCCTCCTCGGCCTGCTCCCGGCCAACGGCCGCGCCCGTGGCTCGGCCCGGCTGGGCGACCGCGAGCTCGTCGGGATGTCGCGCAGCAAGCTGCGCCGCATCCGCGGCAAGGAGATCGCGGTCATCTTCCAGGAGCCGATGACGGCCCTCAACCCGGTCTTCACCGTTGGGTTTCAGATCGTCGAGACGCTGCGCGCGCACTTCGAGATCGGCCCGACCGAGGCACGCGAGCGCGCGATCGAGCTGCTCCGCCTCGTCGACATCCCGGACCCCGAGAAGCGTGTCGACTCGTTCCCGCACCAGCTCTCCGGCGGGCAGCGGCAGCGCGCCATGATCGCCCAGGCGCTCGCCTGCGACCCCAAGCTGCTCATCGCCGACGAGCCGACGACGGCGCTCGACGTCACCGTCCAGGCCGAGATCCTCAAGCTCATGCGCGACCTGCGCGAGCGCATCGACGCCGGCATCGTCCTCATCACCCACGACATGGGTGTCGTCGCCGACATGGCCGACCACATCGTCGTCATGAAGGACGGGCGCATCGTCGACCACGGTGAGGCGGCGGACGTGTTCCGCAACCCGCAGCACCCGTACACGGTCAGGCTGCTCGAGGCCGTCCCGCACCTCGGTCGAGGTACGGCGGGCCGCGCCGCGACGACGACCGAGCCCGTCGAGGCCCCGTCGGCGGTCGCCGAGGGCGAGACGCTCGCGCTCGACGCGCAGGACATCGTCATCGAGTACCCGGGACGGCGCCGCACCCCGGCGTTCCGCGCCGTCGACGGGGTCTCCCTGCAGATCCGCCAGGGCGAGGTCGTCGGCCTCGTCGGCGAGTCGGGCTCCGGCAAGACGACGATCGGCCGTGCCGTCGTCGGCCTGCTGCCGGTGACGAGCGGGTCGCTGAAGATCGTCGGCCAGGACATGGTCGGGGCGTCGCACAAGGACCTCAAGCCGCTGCGCTCGAAGGTCGGCATCGTCTTCCAGGACCCGGGCTCGTCGCTCAACCCGCGCCTGCCGATCGGCGAGTCGATCGCCGAGCCGCTGCTGCTCCACCGCGGCGTCAAGGGTGCGCAGATGCAGCGCGAGGTCGAGCGCCTGCTCGACCAGGTGCACCTGCCGCGGGCCATGCGCAACCGTTACCCGCACGAGCTGTCCGGCGGGCAGCGCCAGCGCGTCGGCATCGCGCGCTCGCTCGCGCTCGAGCCGCGCCTGCTCGTCGCGGACGAGCCGACCTCGGCGCTCGACGTGTCGGTGCAGGCCGCGGTGCTCGAGCTCTTCCAGGAGCTGCAGCGCGAGCACGGGTTCGCGTGCCTGTTCATCAGCCACGACCTCGCGGTCGTCGAGATCCTCTCCGAGCGGATCGCGGTCATGCGCAACGGCCGGCTCGTCGAGATCGGCGAGACCTCGCAGATCGTCAACAGCCCGCAGGACCCGTACACGCAGCGGCTCATCGCGGCGGTGCCCGTGCCGGACCCGGACGCGCAGCGCGAGCGGCGCATCGCCCGCGACGCGCTGCTCGAGGCGCAGCGCGCCGAGCTCATGGCCGACGAGAGCCGCCAGGCCGACGAGGCCGCGCGCTCGGAGGTCGTCGCCATCGAGGAGATCGACAACGAGCGGACGACGCGCCCGGGCGTCTGACGGTACGAGGCACGAGCGCCCGGTCCCCGACGGGGGGCCGGGCGCTCGTGCGTCCGCACTCGCGACGGGCCGCCGCGACGAACGACGCTCCGAGGCGAGCTCGTGCAAGGTCCCTGCTCTCCTTGAGATCGCCTTGACGTGCTCGGATCCGCTCGGCCAGACTCCCGGCAGGCAAATCGGGCAAAGGGAGCCTCGTGGGTGTCGGTGGTGCGTCGTCGCAGTTTCCGGATCCTCACGAGGGCGATCTCATACGGGTGCTGAACGCTGTGTCGCTGCGACACCTGCACACTCTCGTGACGATCGCGCGGTACCAGTCGATGACGGACGCGGCCGCGGCGCTCCACTGCTCGCTGAGCACCGTGAGCAGCCACCTCGCGCTGCTGGAACGGTGGATGGGAACGGCTCTCCTCGTGCGTACCGCCCGCGGCTGGGTTCCCACCCAGCAGGGGTCTGCGACGTTGGTCGTCGCTCAGGAGATTCTCGAGAGGTGCGGCGCACTCTCGGCCGTCGCGGTGCCGACGCATGCCGCTCCTGCTTCGCGAATGCCGAAGAGCACTTTGTGAGAATCGAAGGTCGTTGTGGGCGGAACGGTGGGAGCGAAAGCATCGTCGTGCGGCCTTCCGCACATTCCTTCACCTGCTGCCAAGAATGGAGCCCACATGTCCTCGATCGTCCATGGATGGACCGACGCCGCGCTGCTCGGTGCCGCCGACACGGTCTGCACGTCGGGAACGCGGACCGGCGCGCGTGTCGCCACCGCGCTCGACCGCGTGCGCACGAACCAGATCGCCCCGGCGATCGTCATCGTCGTCGTCGCGGTGGCGGCCTTCCTCGCCCTCGCGCTCATCATCGGCGCGATCGCGACCTACATCTGGTACTGCCAGAACCATGCCGGCGGGAAGTGGCCCGGTCTCGCGGTTCCCACCCCGAAGAACGGCTTCTACGCGCTCACCTGCGTGAAGTACTGACCTGCACGAGTCGACGAGGGGTTGCCACCGGTGGACGCTGACGTGCTCCGGGTGAGAGGGCTGAGCAAGTCCTACGGGCGCACGGCAGCGCTCACGGACTTCTCAGCCTCTCTCTCCCCGGGGAAGATCTACGGGTTGCTCGGGCCCAACGGCTCCGGCAAGAGCACGTGCCTGCACGCGCTCACCGGCCTGCTGCCGGCGGACTCCGGCAGCGTCCTGCTGCGAGGGATCGACATCGCCGATCCCGCCTCGCGGCGGCACCTCGGCTTCGCGCCCGACGACCTGCCCCTGCCCGGGGCGCTGACCGGCACGGAGTACCTGCGGGTCCATGACGCCCTGCGGGGACGGCAGGACCTCGACGGCGCCTGGACGCTCGTGGAGTCGTTCGAGCTGGGGGGCGACCTGACGAAGCTCCTCGACGAGTACTCCCACGGCATGCGCCGCAAGATCCAGCTGGTCGCGGCGACCATGCACGCGCCCGCGCTCCTCGTGCTCGACGAACCGTTCCGCGGGCTCGATCCCCAGGCGGTCGTCATGCTGCGGCACGTCATCCGTGCGCTCGCTGCCGCGGGCAGTGCGGTGCTCATCGCCACGCACGACATGCGACTGGCCGCGGGGGAGTGCGACCAGATCATGCTGCTCGCCGCCGGCGAGGTCGTCGCGAGCGGCGCACCCGACGAGGTCGTCGCGACGACCGACGGTGCGACCGACCTCGAGTCCGCGTTTCTCATCCGCTCAGGGGCGGAGCGTGCCACCCGTGAGCGAGCGCAAGCGATCGCAGTGCTCTTCGCGGTCGACACCCGGTGATCGAAGGGAGATGAAGATGGCTCGCCGTATCGTGATCGTGTCCGTCGTCGGGACCGTGCTCGGGGCGCTCGGCGTCATGGTGGTCTGCGTGCTGGCATCCGTCGTGGCGTTCACCCGGGACGTCACGGTGACGGTCCCTTTCCTGTGGGAGGTCTGGACGCCGGAGGTCGACGGGATCAAGCAGGTCCACTTCCTTCCGAACTTCGTGGGAGCTGCGGTCTGCTCCCTCGTCGTCGGGGCGGTCTTCGGACTGTGCGCCGCGTTCATCGGGGGCCCGCGCGCCGTGCTTCCTGGTCGGCGCGCGCAGCCGGGTGCCTGAGTGGCGTCGTCGACCGCGCACGGCGTCGGGCCGACCTCCCCGGGTGAGGTGTCGAGGCGTCGCCATGTGCGGACCGTGGTCCACCTCTCGACGAGGCTCTGGCTGAGGGACACGGCGCGGAGCATCGGGATCGGGACCCGCGCGGTCGTCGTGTCCGTCGTCGTGTTCGTCGTCCTCGTCGCCGCGACGTCGGTCCTCGCGTACGTCCTCCTGGACGACGTCCTCGGGCCGCAGCAGGCGGCCGGTGGCGACTCCCGCGCCCTCTTCAGGTTCGCCCTGGCGGGAACCGCCCTGACGGCCGCGATGTACCAGGTGATCCTGTCCGCTTCGCTCCCGCCGGGAACCGCCCTCGACACCCTGTGCCGCCTACTGCCGGTCTCGTCACGGGTGGTTGCGGTCGGCCTGGCGGGCCCGGTGCTCGTCGCGGGGACGGCGCTCGGGTGCCTCACCTCCGTGGGGGCGCTGCCCCTGCTGTCGCGTCTCGTCGACGGCGGTGGCCCGCACGCGGCGGGTGCGGTGGCGTGGGTCGTCGTCGTCACCGTCGGGCTCGTCGCGGGGGCGTTCGCGGGTGTGCGGTGGCTCGCCCAGCGCATGCGGGTCCCGGACAGCTACGGGCTCGGGTTCGCGAGCATCTCGGCTCTCGGGCTCGTCGCGGCGATGTCCCTGCCGGCGCTCGTCCTCGACGGGCGGTCCGATCCCGGTGTGCTGAGTGCGTTGCCGCTCTGGGCGCTGGCCGACGCGGCGGCCTCGGGCTCGGACGCGGACACGTTCCGCGCACGGGGGCTCGTCGGCGCGTGGTCGCTCGTCGCCCTCGGTGCTGCCGTCCTCGCGTCCAGGGCGACGTTCCGCACGTCCCGGACCCGATGGACCCGGTTCGGGGTCGGGGCACCGGTGCCGACCGGCCGGTTCGCGGGACAGGTCTGGCTGGAGGCGGCGAGCCTCGCGCGGCTCCCGCAGACGGCGGTGGTCACGATGCTCGTGCTCGCGCTCGGCGTCCTCGCCCCGTTCGCCGCCGGCACGAGCGTGCCACCGGCCGTTGCGCAGAACGTGCTCTCGGCCGGGCTCGTCCTGCCCTGGGGGCTGGCCGCCTACGCGCACGGTGCGCTGCGCGGTGCGCTGTGGCTCCGCATCCAGATCACCGGGCGACGCACGGCGTGGGTGTTCCCTCGTCTCGTCGCGACGTTCGCGGTCTCGGGTGTGCTCTGGTCGCTCTACGTGCTCGGCCTCCTCCTGCTGGGCCACGACGCGGGGGTCGTGCTCACGGCGAGCCTCGCCGGGCTCGCCCTGTGGGGGGTCGCGAACCTCTGCGGGACACTGGTGCCGTTCTCGTCGGAGCAGCCGCTGTCGGCAACCGTCACGACCGGGACGACGGGTGCGGCCTGGGCGGCCCTGTCGATCGTCGTCGCATGGCTGCTCGGCAAGGCGGGTGCGGACGCGTCGTGGCTTCCGGCTCTCGTCGTCGCAGCACTCGCAGTCCTCGGTTTCGTCCTGGTGGGACGTCAACGCGAGATCGGTCTGGTGCGCCATCAGTAGCCTGCTCGTCGAGCCCACCCCGGGCGTCGAGACCGTGGGCGGCTCGTGGCGGTTCGTGCCCCTGGGGATCGATCTACCCGCTCCGCCGCCCACGATCGACGCCGGGAGCACCGCGGACGACATCGAGCTCGCGACGGTCGTGCTCGGCCTCGGGATGGCCAGCGCGCGGTGGGACACGGCCACCCCCCTGGGTGTGGTGCGGTGCGAGCTGACGATCGCCGTCAAGCCCTCGCGGGCGCTGGTGCTCGCGACTGGCCGAGTGGCGGCGGGTGCGGCCGTCGCCCGTGAGTTCTTCCGGGTCCTTGCCGGTCCGTGGGCCGTCGTCGGCCTCCTGTGGGTCACGGGGCTCGTGCTCGCGCTCCCGCCCCTCGCGGTCGTCGCGGCGTGCCTGGGGGTCGTCCTCGCCCTCGTCCTCGTCCACGAGCTCGGTCACGTCCTCGTCTACCGGCACGTCCGGCCTCACGCGGTGGGGATCTTCGTCATGTCGAGGCACTCCCCACGGTTGGTGCGGCCCCCGCTGCCGCGATGGACGGACGTCGCCGTGACTGCTGCAGGACCGGCCGGTGCCGTGCTCGCGGCTGCCTGCGTCGCTGTCGCGGCGGGGCCGGGGCAGCCGGTGGTCATGGGGGTGACCCTGGTCGCGGCACTCGGCCACCTCCTCGGTCTCGTGCTGCCCGTCGGGGACGGGGTGGCGCTGCGCGCGGCCCTGCGAGCGCCTGCACGGGCGACCGCGGTCGACCGACCGGACTGACAGGACCGCGCGCTGCGTCGGAACGGCCGGGTCGTACGGGGCGCGCCGTCCGCCCGTCCGGGGCTTCGGTCCGTCCCGCCCGTCGTACTGACACCTCGGCGGCGACCTGAGGGTGCCGGCGGGCGTCAGAGGTCCGGCGGGACAGCTCGACGGGCCCGGGGTGCGACGACGTCCCTCCTCGCAGGGCCGGCCGGTGTCGGCGCGCGGACCCGCGAGCCTGGTGGGACACCGGCCACGGCGAGGTCGTCGCGATCGAGGAGATCGACGGCGAGCAGACGGTGCTCACCTGTCTCCGGAACCCTCCGGACGGGCGCCCGGTCCCCGACGTGGGGCCGGGCACGCGCGCCGCGGCGCCCGGTGCGGGCTGGGTGCTGCCGGGAAGGTACGGTACGGGCGGCCCTGTCCGGTCTGCGGCTTCAGTCCTGTGCCCCGCGCGCCGATACCTGCTCCGGGGGTGCGACCGGGCAGGGACGACGACTGACGCGGGAGGCACGCGGTGACGGTTCGACGGTCACGACGGACGACGACGGCGGGCGTGCTCGTGCTCGCGCTCGGGGTGGTCGGCGCGTGCGCGCCGGACCCCGTGGACCCCGCCCGGGCCGGGACGGTCGTCGTGACGACCGATCTGCCGTTCGCGTCGCTCAACGGTGCGACGGCCGCCGGTCGTGCGCCCGGCAGCGTGCTCGTGCGCGGGCTCGTGCAGGCGGGGTTCACCTCGCTCGCCCCCGACGGCTCGGTCGTGGCGGACCCGTCCTTCGGCACCGTGGAGAAGGTGGCGGACTCCCCGCTCACCGTGCGCTACACGATCGCCCCGACGGCGCGCTGGTCCGACGGCGTCCCGGTGACCCCGGCGGACCTCGTGCTCGAGTGGGCGGCGCGCAGCGGCCAGCTCGACGAGGTCGTCCCCGTGCTCGACCGCGAGGGGAGCCCTGCCGACGTCCCCGAGGACGTCGTCGCCTTCGCGGCGACGTCACCTGCGGTGGCGGACGCGACCGCGGTGCCGGTGGTCGACGGCGCGACCGTCACGGTCGTCCACGACGCTCCGGTGGCGGACTGGCGCGTCGCGCTCGACGTCAACCTGCCGGCGCACGTCGTCGGCCGCGCGGCGTTCGCCGGTGAGGGGGAGGCCACCGGCACCGACCCGGACGCGGCGCAGGACGCGGCGCCCGAGGACGGTGGCACCGCGGGTGCGACGGGAGCGGCACCGTCGACGGGGGCCGAGGAGGCCGCCGGTGACGGAGGCACGGTCGACGCCGAGCGCTGGGCGCAGGCGGTGCTCACGGCGGTGCAGCAGCAGGACCGGGCAGCGCTCGTCGCCATCTCCGCCGCCTGGCGCACCGCAGGGCTCGCCGGTGACGTCGGGGACGACCCCGCGCTGACGACGACGACGGGACCGTACGTCCTGTCCCGCGTCGGCGAGGACGGTGTCGAGATGGTGCGCAACGAGGCGTACGCCGGCGACCGCCCCGCGGGCTTCGAGACCGTCGCCGTCCGTACCGACCTCGACCCTCTGGCGCAGATCGAGGCGCTCGACGCCGGTGAGGTGGACGTCGCGGCACCGCTGAGCACGCCCGACGTGCTCGAGGCGGTCCTCGCGCTCGGCGAGGACGCCGTCGTGAGGACGGCCGGCGACGCGGTCCTGCAGCTGGTCGTCCAGGAGGGCGCCGGTGGTGTCTTCGACCCCGCGACCCACGCCGATGCCCAGGACCCGGCCGCGGCGGCGGCCGCGCTGCGGCGGGCGTTCCTCGCGGCGGTCGAGCGGGAGGAGGTCGTGACGAGCGCGGTCGCCGTGCTGTGGGAGGACGCGCCGGTCTCGGACGTCGTCGCGGCCCAGGTCGGCCCCGAGGGGCCGCCCGCGGGTACGTCCCAGCCCGTGGGGGACGCAGGGCCCGCGGGGACGGGACCGGTGACCGTGCGGGCTCTGGTCAACACCGCCGACCCCGTGCGCGCCGCCGTCCTCGACGGCCTCGTCCGCCACGCCCGCGCGGCCGGCTTCGTCGTCGAGCCCGTCGAGGTGACCGACCCGGCCGCGGCGCTGCGCACCCGGCCGGAGGACTGGGACGTCGCCGTCGTCCCGGTGCCGCAGGAGGACGTGCCGGTGGCGTCCTTCGTCGCACGCTGGCGCACCGGAGGCGCGGCGAACGTCACCGGTCACGCCGACCCGGCCCTGGACGTCCTCCTCGACGCGCTCGCCGTGCAGCCGGACGCGGCCGCCGCGGCCGCGGGGGTGACGGCTGCGTCGGACGCGCTGGTGGCCTCGGGTGCCGTGCTGCCCCTCGCCCGGACACCTGTCCTCACGGCGACGGCCGCGCGGTCGGACGGGCGCGACCGAGGGCTCCCGGTGCTCGACGCCGTCCCGGCCCTGCCGCCGGGAGCGGCGGACCTCACATGGTGGTGGAACTGGACACGGCGGTAAGGTGGGCGCTGCGTCGCGCCCGGCGTGCCCCCCACTCCTGAGATGAGAACCCCTGCATGCCCTCGACCGACCAGGCCACCGCCCTCGCCGTGCGCCCCGACCTGCGCAACGTCGCGATCGTCGCGCACGTCGACCACGGCAAGACGACCCTCGTCGACGCGATGCTCTGGCAGTCCGGCGCGTTCGGCGCGCACGACCACGTCGACGAGCGGGCGATGGACTCCGGTGACCTCGAGCGTGAGAAGGGCATCACCATCCTCGCGAAGAACACCGCGGTCCGGTACGCCGGCCCCGCGGCCGCGAAGGTCGGGCAGCCCGACGGCATCACCATCAACGTCATCGACACCCCCGGCCACGCCGACTTCGGTGGCGAGGTCGAGCGCGGCCTGTCGATGGTCGACGGTGTCGTCCTGCTCGTCGACGCGTCCGAGGGCCCGCTGCCGCAGACCCGGTTCGTGCTCCGCAAGGCGCTCGCCGCGAAGCTGCCGGTCATCCTCGTCGTCAACAAGGTCGACCGCCCCGACGCCCGCATCGAGGAGGTCGTCCACGAGGCGACCGACCTGCTGCTCGGCCTCGCGTCCGACCTCCACGAGGAGGTCCCGGACCTCGACCTCGACTCGATCCTCGACGTGCCGGTCGTCTACGCGGCCGCCAAGGTCGGCAAGGCGTCGCTCGAGCAGCCCGCCGACGGCGGCCTGCCGGACAGCCCGGACCTCGAGCCGCTGTTCGCGACGATCCTCGAGAAGATCCCGGCGCCGTCGTACGACCCGCAGGCTCCGCTCCAGGCGCACGTGACCAACCTCGACGCCTCGCCGTTCCTCGGCCGCCTCGCGCTGCTGCGCATCCACAACGGCACCCTGCGCAAGGGGCAGACCGTCGCGTGGGCGCGCCACGACGGCACCCTGCAGAACGTGCGCATCACCGAGCTGCTCGAGACCAAGGCGCTCGAGCGCGTCCCCACCGAGCAGGCGGGGCCGGGCGAGATCGTCGCCGTCGCCGGCATCGAGGACATCACCATCGGTGAGACGCTCACCGACCCCGACGACCCGCGCCCGCTGCCGCTCATCCAGGTCGACGACCCGGCGATCTCCATGACCATCGGGATCAACACGTCCCCGCTGGCCGGCAAGGGCGGCAAGGGCCACAAGGTCACGGCCCGCCAGGTGAAGGACCGCCTCGACCGCGAGCTCATCGGCAACGTGTCCCTGCGCGTCCTGCCGACCGAGCGTCCGGACGCGTGGGAGGTCCAGGGCCGCGGCGAGCTCGCGCTGGCGATCCTCGTCGAGCAGATGCGCCGCGAGGGCTTCGAGCTCACCGTCGGCAAGCCGCAGGTCGTCACGCGGACGATCGACGGCAAGGTGCACGAGCCCACCGAGCGCATGACGATCGACGTCCCCGAGGAGTACCTCGGCGCCGTCACGCAGCTCCTCGCGCAGCGCAAGGGCCGCATGGAGACGATGAGCAACCACGGCACCGGCTGGGTGCGCATGGAGTTCGTCGTGCCTGCGCGCGGCCTCATCGGCTTCCGCACCCGGTTCCTCACCGACACGCGCGGCACCGGCATCGCGTCGTCCATCGCCGAGGGGTACGAGCCGTGGGCCGGCCCGATCGAGACCCGCACCAACGGCTCGCTCGTCGCGGACCGGGCGGGCGTCGCGACGCCGTTCGCCATGCTCAACCTCCAGGAGCGCGGCACGTTCTTCGTCGACCCGACCGCCGAGGTGTACGAGGGCATGGTCGTCGGGGAGAACTCCCGCAACGACGACATGGACGTCAACATCACCAAGGAGAAGAAGCTCAACAACATCCGCTCCTCGACGGCGGAGTCGTTCGAGAACCTCGTGCCGCCGCGCAAGCTCACGCTCGAGGAGTCCCTCGAGTTCGCCCGCGAGGACGAGTGCGTCGAGGTGACCCCGGAGGTCGTGCGCATCCGCAAGGTCGTGCTCGACCAGACCGAGCGCGCCCGGCAGACGGCCCGCAACAAGCGCGCCTGACACGCATGACGGGACCGGGCACGACGAGCGGGCGCACCGGCGGCCTGCTCGCCGTGCACGCCCACCCCGACGACGAGTCGCTCGCGACCGGGGCCCTGCTCGCGACGTGGTCGCAGGCAGGGTTCCCGGTCGTCGTCGTCACCGCGACGCGCGGTGAGCGCGGCGAGGTCATCGGCGACGCGCTCGCGCACCTCGAGGGCGACGGACCCGCGCTCGCCGCCCACCGCGTCCAGGAGCTCGCCGGGGCGCTCGCCGCGCTCGGCGTGCACGACCACGTCTTCCTCGACGAGGTCGCCGGCGGTGCGCGCGTCGAGGACTCCGGGATGGCGTGGCTGGCGGCCGGGCGTGCCGGTGCGGCCGCCGACGTGCCCGAGCACGCGTTCGTCTCCGTCCCCGTGGCCGACGCGGCCACCGCCC